>CAZLIR010000072.1:0-10021 GCA_964559635.1 uncultured Enterobacterales bacterium | reverse complement strand
CGTCGTGATTTTACTGCTGGTTTTATTTGGCCGGTTGAAGGACGTATCTCAGGCGTTTATGGCAGTCAAAGAGTACTTAATGGCGTGCCTAAAACACCGCATTATGGGGTTGATGTTGCGGTACCGACGGGGACCATAATTGTAGCTCCAGCGGCTGGCGAGGTGACTTATGTCAATGATGATATGTATTACTCTGGCGGAACACTGGTGCTAGACCATGGTCATGGGTTATCCTCTGCCTTTCTGCATTTGAGCAAGATAGATGTTGCTGTGGGAGATGTTATCCAGCAGGGACAGACAATTGCTCGAGTCGGTGCGACTGGACGTGCGACCGGACCCCATCTTGACTGGCGTATGAATTGGGGCACTCGAGTCAGAGTTGATCCGCAACTTCTGGTACCACCGATGCAACATGAGAATCACTGAGATACGATCATAATATGAATAAGAAATTACTAAACATTCTGGTTTGCCCGGAGACTAAAGCGCCACTCAAGTTGAGTAAAAAGGGCGATGAGCTGTGGTGTAAGGCGTCTGGATTGGCCTATCCGATAGAGGATGATATTCCTGTTCTAATCGTTGAAGAAGCACGTCAGCTAACACATGAGGAAAAGGAGACAATGGCATGATCCTAAAGCAGCTAGGTACGGTTGTTTTGACCACACTTGTGGCACTCGCAGCAACTACCGCCCACGCAGAAGAAAAATGGGACGTTAACAATCCGCCTTACCCAACCCGTGCCATTAACCTGGATGTCACTTCAGGCACCTGGATGAACATTGATGTCAGTCCTGATGGTAAAGAGATCTTGTTTGATATGCTGGGTGATATCTATCGTCTGCCAATCACTGGTGGCGATGCACAAGTAATCAATAATTCCATTAGTTGGGAGATGCAACCAAGATTCTCTCCCGACGGTAAAACCATTGCCTACACCTCTGATGCCGGAGGTGGCGATAACATCTGGATTATGGATAGTGATGGAAGCAACGCCAAGGCTATCTCAACGGAGTCCTTCCGCTTATTGAATGATCCTGATTGGTCACCGGATGGTCGGTTTATCGTGGCCCGCAAGCATTTCACCTCCACCCGTTCCATTGGCTCTGGTGAGATGTGGCTCTATTCGGTTGCTGGTGGCAAAGGGGTGCGGATGAATGAAGCGCCAACCAAGCAGAAAGATTTGGGTGAACCTGCGTTTTCTCCAGATGGTCGCTACGTTTACTTCTCCCAGGATACAACTCCCGGTATGGTGTTCGAGTACTCAAAAGATTCTAATGGCATTATCTATCGCATCAAACGTCTCGACACGCAATCGGGTGAAATCATTAATTATGTGCAAAGTGCCGGCGGCTCAGTCAGACCGACACCATCGCCAGACGGTAAATGGCTAGCCTTTGTTAGACGGGTTCGAAATCAATCGACCCTATTTATCAAGGACTTGAAATCAGGTGCCGAGCAAGAGGTATACGGCGACCTAACGCGTGACATGCAGGAAACCTGGGCGATTCATGGTGTTTATCCAAACATGGATTGGACGCCTGATTCAAAATCAATAGTGTTCTGGTCGAAGGGCCAGATCCATCGTTTATATATTGATGATAAGCGAGTCGAAACTATTCCATTCCGCATTCAGGACACGCGCCAAATAGCGGATGCGGTACGCTTCGACTATCCAGTATTTCAGGAGACAGAGACTACTCAGGCCCTGCGTTGGGTTCAGGTGACGGCGGATGGCTCTAAGGTGGTTTTTCAGGCATTAGGACATTTGTATGTGCGTGATCTGAAGTCCGGTGAGCTCAAGCAGTTAACGAAGGGCGAGTCCTCGCAAGCCTTTTATCCGAGCCTATCAAGCGATGGCAAGACGGTGGTCTATGTCAGTTGGAATGATCAGGATTTAGGCAAAATAAAGTCCATGTCGATCACTGGCGGTAGCGTCAAAACGCTCGTCTCTGAGCCCGGTCATTATCTGTCACCTCGGTTTGTTAATAACGATAAAGAAGTGGTGTATCAGAAAACCCGAGGCGGCTATTTATTCACGCCTGACTGGTCCTTGAATCCGGGCTTGTATCGAGTCCCTGCGAACGGTAAAGGTAAAGCCGAAATACTGACAATCAATGGCTATGGCGTGCAGTCTGGTCCTGATGGTCGTTATTACCTCATGCAAGTGAAAGGCTCAGGTTTGACGCGCAAGACCAACTTAGTGGCCTTTGATCCGGAGACAATGGAAACTCAAATTGTTGCACAAACACATTTTGGCAGTGAGTTTAGTCTGTCTCCTGACGGCAAGTGGTTGGCCTTCGTTGATGGTTTTGACGTATTTGTTGCGCCTTTCAGACCTAGTGCCAAGATCATCAAGCTCCGTGCCAAAGGCGCTGACCTTCCGGTGGTTAGAATGTCCGATGATGTCGGTGAAAATCTGCACTGGTCAGGCGATTCTAAGACATTATATTGGTCTTGGGGACAGACGCTCTACAGTCAGTCTATCTCAGATCCTATACTAGAAGCAGAGAATGTTGAGACATCTGCAACTAAACAGACCATCGGTTTTGAATACAAGACCGACAAACCAAATCATAAGGTAGCGCTGAGCAATGCTCGGATCATCACGATGGAAGGTGATCAGGTTATTGAGCAGGGGACCATACTGATTGAGAACAATATTATCAAAGCGGTCGGGCCAGCCTCCGAGGTAACTGTGCCTGGCGGTTATAAGTCCTTTGACATGACCGGCAAGACCATCATTCCCGGACTGATCGATCCGCATTGGCATGGTCGTTTTGCACAGAACGAAATCACCCCTCGGGAAAACTGGTCAAACATGGCCTCGTTGGCATTTGGCTTAACGACGCTACATGATCCATCTAACGACAGCAGCGAAGTATTTTCTGCCATGGAGTTGGCGCGCGCAGGTAAAACCTTAGCGCCGCGTATCTTCTCAACTGGCCGAATTTTATATGGTGCCAAGGCTTCTATTTTTGCTGAAATCAATAATCTCGACGATGCCCGCAAGCATGTGCGTCGTATCAAGGCATTAGGTGGTTACTCAGTTAAAAGTTACAACCAGCCACGACGCGATCAACGCCAGCAGGTGCTAAAGGCGGCGCGTGAAGAAAAGATTCTGGTGATGCCAGAAGGTGGTTCGTTATTCCAGCATAATATGAACATGATCATTGATGGTCATACCGGTATCGAGCATGCCATTCCTGTTGCCGAGGTATACGATGATGTGAAGCAATTATGGTCACAGACAAAAGTCGGCTATACCCCAACGATAGTTGTTGGTTATGGTGGTATCTGGGGGGAAAACTACTGGTATCATCATACTGAGGTGTGGAAGCATCCGTTACTCACGCGATTTGTGCCACCATCGATTCTACAAAGCCGGGCGGTACGACGTCCCATGGCTCCAGAGGAAGATTACAATCACTTTGCCATCGCTAAGACGGCCAAGGTGTTATATGACCTGGGTGTAGAAACTCATATTGGCGCGCACGGTCAGCGCGAAGGGCTGGGTGTGCATTGGGAAATTTGGATGTTTGCTCAAGGTGGTATGACACCACTGGAAGCCCTGAGCACGGCGACAATTCAAAGCGCCAAGTACTTAGGTATGGATGCAGAGATTGGCTCAATAAAGGCAGGCAAGCTGGCTGATTTAGCCATTTTAGATATCAATCCACTTGAGGATATTTATGCCACTGACAAGGTGCATGCGGTGATGCTGAATGGCCGTTTATATGACTCAAAAACAATGAATGAACTAACCGGTAAGTGGAAGCGAAAGCCCTTTTACTGGGAGAAATAAATAATGGAAAAATTATACGTTAGTGGTAACCAATTATTGGATGATTCTTATCGCCTGGCACATCAGGTATATGAGTCAGGTTTTGAACCAGATTTCATCGTCGGTGTCTGGCGTGGTGGAACTCCGATTGGTATCGCTGTACATGAGTATCTCGATTACCGCGGGATCGTGTCTGATCACTGTTCAATGCGTGCCATCTCTTATTATGGTATTTCCAAGCGTAAAGATCTGGTGCAGGTGCATGGTTTGGAGTACTTATTAGAGCGACTGAAACCCGAGCATAAGGTATTGATTGTCGATGATGTATTTGAAACCGGTCATACTTTAGTGGCAATCATGAACGAGCTTTACAAAAAACTTGGCGGTGCGATTCCACAAAACATCAAGTTGGCGACGGTATATTTCAAGCCGGAGAGAAATCAAACCGATGTGACGCCGCATTATCATGTGACGGTGACCGAAGATTGGATTGTATTTCCGCATGAACTTGATGGCTTAACTGAAGAAGAGATTCTCGAGAATAAGCCCCCAGTTCTAAGGGACTTGTTATCGAAAGGATAACCCTTATAGTTTCTTTATAGACAACTCTGTATTACAGTAGAGACATGAACCAACAGCGCACACCCTATTTCAAAGTCGGAGAGGTTTGCATTCTGCAACCGCCGCACCCCTCGGCCAAACATTTGTGGGGCCAGGAAACCACGGTGCTGAAAATTTTCTGGAACGATGAGCGTTATGAAGATGCTATGGGTGTAAAGGATCCGGGCTATTGTTATTTAACGGATATCCCCGCACCGCCACCCACTGATCTGCCTGAAGATCAACACGATGGTTGGGTTTGGTGTGAGTATGATCTAAAAAAGAAGCATGACCCGGGCGAGTCATACGATAATATTCTGGAAGAAATCGAGGATATGACCGTTAAAGTGCGCTAACGGTCACAGTCCTTATTCTGCTATTCAAGCCAGCCTTTATTCTTGGCAGAAAAACTCAGCCAGATTAATACTAAGCCAATAGAAAATACCAGTGCCGGCACAACCACCGCGGCTGTTCCCATCACATCAATCGCATTGCTCATAAAAACAGAATAATAATTCTGCGTCACAATACCCAACATAGAGACCAGAAAAAGCGGTAAGGCGAGGGCTTTGCCCATTAGCATGGCGATACTTCCCAGTAAGCCAAAGATCACTGCCACAGCAAATGCCGCGTTAACCCATGTCGGCATTTCAGAGATCAGTAGCGCTTGCTGAACAGGCATCTCGATCAGTTGTTGCTCCGAGATATTGATATGTGCAAAGAACTGCAAAACACCCAAAATATTCCATGCCACAGCAATATAAATAACCGCGGTAAACCAGCCGGGACGTAATTGATCATTCATAGCTAACCCCACATCAATCACCGATATTTTTATCAAGAAAGTCGAGGATTTTTTCATACAGCTCGACACGGTTTTTGGGCTTGCTGAACCCGTGTCCCTCTTCATCTTTGTACAGCTTGATATAGCCCTTATCTGCTTCCTGAAGCTTCTCTTCTAATATCTCGGCATTGATGATCGGCACGCGAACATCCTCACCGCCATGAACAATAAATAAATCGGCCTTTAGTTTGTTCACATGGTAAACAGGTGATCGCTCTTTAACCTTATCGTAGCCTCCGATACTTCGCTTCATATACCACTCCTTGCGATCGCTGCCGCCACGACCCTTGAAGGAATCCGCTTCATCCCACTGAACCTTCATTTCATAAACGCCGGCATCGGGAATACTACACTTATACAAGTCAGGCTCCTTAACAACGGCATTCATAGAGGCATAACCACCATAAGAGACACCATGGATACATATTCTATCGGGATCGGCTAATCCCTGTTTAATCGCCCAAAGTGTTGCATCAGTCAGGTCATCCTGCATTTTTGCGCCCCATTCTTGGTATCCTGCGCGTTCAAAGTAATTACCGTAACCGCCGGAGCCGCGGAAATTCAACTGCAATACTAAGTAGCCGCGGCTTGCCAACATTTGTGCCCGTCGATCCCAGCGCCAGTCATCACGAACCCCGTAAGGTCCACCATGGGGATACACCACCATGGGTAGATTCTTTTCTTCGACATTATTCGGGATGGTGAGGTAGCCATACATTTGTAAGCCATCACGCGCCTGCATGATAAATGGCTCCACCTTAGCCATCAGCTTACTGTCGACTTCTGGTTTGGAGCTACCGACATAGCTAATATTCATCTGCTCTCGGTCGAACAAATAAAAGTCACCGGGATTTCTATCACTCCTCACACTTAGCAGATATTGGTTACCATCTGAGGTGCGACTGGTGATCGCCAGCGTCTGACCAGGGAAACTGCCTGATAACCCTTTGTGTAGTTTGATCTCCGCCATATTTTCATCTGACTCAATGTAATGAGTCATTGGATATCCAGGCTCTAATCGAACGCCGATGACTTGCTCTTCATCGCCTATCACCGTGCCCTGTATGTCGACATCAGGATGACGATATAGCAACTGGATTCGTTGTGAATTTAAATCAAATTCAAATAAACCGGTGGTATCATTTTTCACACGGTCAAAATTGGAGGAAAAGTAGACTTTGTCATTGCCTTTATTCATACCCAGAAAGGCAAACGCCGGGCGCCGCTTGCGTTCCGTGGCGATCGGCAACTTCCGCCACTTATCAGATCCGGGTTTTTTGTAGTGAACGGATATCGTATCGTCGTCGGGGATATTCTCATCTTCACCCTGATCATATTCAAAGGCGAACATTACCTTACTATTTAAATCCGTACCATAACCAACAATTCCCGGCTCAGTATGCGCGGCTGCAGGGGGGCTGTCGTCGATATATTTACCTGAGCTTTTGCCGAAGCGGCCATCACTCTTAGAGATATTAATCCTGTACAGCTTCGCCTTACCACCATCTGACCACTGACGTTTTATCGCTAACACGTAATCTGGATCAGACTCTAATTTATCCAGCATGACCATACTGCCAAAATTCAAATGATCCCAGATAGTGAAGCGGTTACTGCCATCAGCATTGGCAACATTCCAATGCGTTTTTGCCTGCGTGCCGTCCAGCCAACCAATGATAGTCTGTACGGTCATACCAATGCGCTCATCAGTCAGCCAGGTGAAATTAGTTACATGGCGATTATCACCAAACTCAAAACTGGCGGTTGGTTTTTTGGTGAGGCGATTAACAATCCCTAGCTTAACCTCGGTCCCTTCCTCATAGGTAAAGGCAAGATATTTTCCAGTGGGAGAAATGCGCATATTCTTATAAGTGGCTGGTTTAGCAAACACTTTAAGAGGTATTTCTTTGGCAAAATTAATTGAACCAGAGAGTGCTATCAGACAGACAAAGAGAATTAATTTATTCATGAGTTCCGCTCAGTTACGTTTCCTTGCCTGATTATTCCTACTCAGATGGCAATAGGCAAGCCTAAATAATTGAACTATAGAGACATTTGACTCATCAATCGTGGATAAGTAACTGATGATATTGAGCTACTTTCATAGTGGGTTATTTAGTTTTTACTCAGTAACCACTCCACACAAAACAGCAGTAGTATGACTGCCAAAATGGCTAGAAAAGTAGGAATTGAAAATAAAGCGATGCCAGCAAATGCACCGAGGATGCCACCAAATACCTCGATAGCGGTGAGGTGTTGTCTACTGGCTGACATCACTAAGTCTTCGAGACGACGGCTATCCAGTTGCATGACCTTTTGACTGACCAAATCTTGCACGTTGAAATAATTAAGCAGCTTACCTAATCCGATTTCCATATCACTATGAAATCGAGCGCTGTGGATATATGCATCAAGGGATTCGGTTACCATATCAATGCCAACGGATGCGCTTCGTTCGATCGTGATCCAAGCTTGCGGCGTTGCTAGCCACTGTTTTATCCAATCAATGATGAACGGAACTCCCTCTTCACGTGCCTTATCGATAAGGTAGTGATTAAGTTGCTCAGACACATGGCTTAGTTGTTGACGACCTGAATCAGTATCTAGGTAATCCCGCAACGACAGCGCCATACGTTCACTAAAGCCATAAACCGCGTGCCGAAATTCATGGGTGCTGATCAAATGAAATAGCTGATCTTTAAGACTCGACTCATCAATATCAGAAGACCATTTTAGGAAACTGACAAAGTTACGTTTTATGACGCCCTGACTCGCGTTGTAATCCTCAAATTGTTCATGTAACCAGCGCGCGAGGTCTGGAATATTTTCAGCAGCTATTTCGGTAAACTTATCTACGACCTGCTCAAGATTGATGTTGCCATTGCTGATCTCAGACTCGACATAATCAGAGAGTTGTCGGGCCAGCTGTGCCAGATCAGTATTCTCTGTGACCAACTTGGGTAGGTTTCTGTCAGCCACTTTCACCAGAAAATGGTGAATATCATCAGTATGTTTATCGACTAATGTAATTAGCCAGGTCGTGAGTAATTGCTGAAATTCGGGTTCTTGTAGCTTCTGATCCAGATACTGCTTGAGTGAATTAGAGGCCTTGGGTAGTAACTGGTTGTTGTCGATATAGTCACGTAGTTCTGGTGCATTAAAGAAGTGCTCATTGATCCCTTCGCCAAGACGTTGGGCCAATTCAGGCTGTTGTCGTGGAATAAGTCCCTGACGCCCGAAAGCCGTTATGTTACGCGGCCTGAAGAGCATTTTGATGGCAATAAAATTAGTAAAAAATCCGACACAGGAAGCCAGCAGTATCGCAAAGGCGATTTGAGGCCAAATGGCTTCTGGCAGGTAATATTTAGCTGCACCAGCCAACGCTAAAAGTATTGGCGCAATGTAGGCAAAAAACAGCCGTAATGGTTTAACTAATCGAGTCATGAGTTTTTAATCTTAATCCTAAGAGACACAAAATTTCGACATCAAAGATAATAACAATCAATATATGTGCCAATAAGTCATGAACGCTTGTCAGAAGTCCCAAGCAAATGCTCGGAACAATGATTACATCCGTAATATAGGCTATCAGAGGTTAATGAATACATAGCAATCTCGCTAACACCTAAAATTGAAGACGCCAGATTACGATACACCACAATGAATGAAGAAGACCGTTCAAGAATTATAGAAATGGCTTGGGAAGATCGAACGCCTTTTGAAGCCATTCGTTCTAGTTATGGCTTAACTGAGCCTGAAGTGATCAAATTGATGCGCCAGTCACTTAAGCGCTCGAGTTTTAACTTATGGCGTGCCCGTGTATCTGGACGAAAAACCAAGCATCTCAAAAAGCGCTCACCAGAAATTAGTAGAGCCTATTGCCCCACCCAGTATAAACAACGATAAAATGTCGCCAAATGCAAATTTGTGAATTATTATTTGATCACATGCTTTAAATCGTGATAAATTCCGAAAAATTATCAAATATTGCAAATAGCGACATTATGGATGCAACTCAATTAATACTGAAAAAGCCAGGTATTGTCTGGAGTACGGCGGATTTAGCCCAAGCTCTGTGGCAGGCCGATGATGCGGCAGCAATCAAAAAAACCGAGCGCTGGGTTAAGGATCAGGGGCTCGACTTTGAGACACTGACAAACGATAACCTGTGTGATGAGCATGACAGACCAGCAAAACAGTTAGTTCTAAATGCCGTAGTTGAAGCGGGTCGTAAGAAACGCAAATCAGTTCTTATGGCAACTCTGCACACGTTTCATAGCGCTACTATTTTATTCGCCAATGATGGCCGCGGTGGTCGTCGTTGGTTAGTTCTGGCTGACAATGACATTACACCAGAGTCAATAGAGTCAGGTATTCAATTGCTTGTACAGTCTGAAGGTAAAGATACCGTCATTGTGCCATCGGCTGCCTTATTGCCGCCATGTCGCACATTAGTTCAGCAAGGGCGAGCCCATGAATTTACTGTCGATGACCACAATTATCGCATCGCGATAGAAGTATATAGTCATGGCAAAAATGACATTGAAGCCTACATTGATGAATCAAAGCGTCACCTACCCAATGAGCAGATGACCCACCTTGATCGTTTAGAAGCGGAATCAATGCACATTATTCGTGAAGTCATCGGTGAGGCTGAAAACCCGGTCATGCTGTACTCGGTCGGTAAAGACTCTGCGGTTATGCTGCACCTCGCGCGTAAAGCCTTCTATCCAAGTCCGCCGCCATTTCCATTGTTACATGTCGATACCACATGGAAATTCCAAGCGATGTATGAC
>CAZLIR010000071.1:0-10137 GCA_964559635.1 uncultured Enterobacterales bacterium | reverse complement strand
ATAATATATAATTAATACTTAAAGTTATTTATAAGATTATATTAATCCAAATGTCGATACGCATGAATATAATTACTGGCGACTAACCCATAAATAATTTTCATTATTGATGCTTAGTTGCCATGCAGCAACCGTTGGGTCATTGGTTATTTGACTCGGCGTGTAACGATACCCAAATGAACTCTGTTCTTGGTTATTGCCATACCGGATTAGATCGACCGTACGCTGTTTTGTGTCAACTAACTCGATGAAACCATTCGCATGCCAGTTCGGATGAATCGCAACATTTTCGGCAGTGGCTAAAGTGCCAATACCTGCTGTTTGGAAGTAAGGTACTCCGAGTACATCCAAATAGACACGAATGCTTGCCTGACTCTCTAGCTTCACCGATTGCAAATGTGCTTGATAGGCCACATTCGGTCGGTAGTCAGCATCGAAGCCGTCCGAGTTTAGCTTAAACTCTGCGAGATTGACTGATCTACTTGAAATGTTAGTTATCTCAAACCAATGAGGATCAAACAGTGTCTGCGGTGCACTGATTGCCGTTATCTTCAGTGGTGCTGCCTTCTGTGTTAAGACGGTAAAGCTGACCGTGGCGGTATCCGACAGGTCACCATCGCTAACACTGAATTCGATGCTATCAGCTGCTGTAGAATCCGTATCAGGTGTGTAACGATATTGCTGAGTAGACTCATCCTCAAGAGTTAATGTACCGGCGCTCGGTTGTTGTGTGATGCTGTATGTCAGTTGATCATCGTCCGGATCCGATGCACTTAAATTGAATAAAACTGAGTCATTGATAGCTACATTCAGATTTTCTGAGTTTGCTACTGGTGCACGATTGATATTAATAATGGTCACTGAAACAGTAGTTGATGAAATTGCACCAAAGTCGTCTACAACATCAACGGAAAAACTGAGCCCAGTGTCCTCGCTAACCTCAGGTACAGTGAAGGTGATCTGAGCTGAGCCATTTGTAAAGCTTATGCTTGGGCCAGATGTCTGCAACCAGCGTATTTCACGGATTGTGCCATCAGGATCACTCGCTTGAACTGACAGGGTAGCTTGTTCCCGCTCATTGATTGTGCTGGGCGAGCTGTTGGATACCGTCGGTCCCTGATTTTTAGCGGCACCACCACCACATGACATTAACAACAGTGATAGACTGATAACTGTGAAAAGTTTTACAGATTGCAGATAGTTCATTTCAAAAATTCTTCTTATTAAACGAAAAAGGGTACTTTAAATACGTTGTTTATTATTAGCAAGATGGATCAGCGTAATATTTCAACACTTCAGCCTTATCCGGCAAACCTGAAAGATGAGTCCAGTACCAACTACAATAATAGATGTAACTTGAAAAACTGATGGCGATATAGAAAAGACTATGGTTATGAGTTTAGCTTTTCGTCCACTGCCTGGAATAGTTTCTCTTGAGTGAAGGGTTTTTGGATGAAGGTAATATCATCCGTCATGATACCCTTGTCTGTAAAGACGTTCTCGGAGTAACCAGATACAAAAATTGAGGGTATCGGCTTAATTTGGTTGAGTTTGTCCGATAGTTCCTTGCCATTCATACCAGGCATAATGATGTCAGTAATGAGGAGCTCAAAATCGTTGTCCTCTTCATAGAATTCAACAGCATCAAGTGGATTGTCCATTGATATTATTTCAAAGTCGGTCGTACTTAATAAATCGACCAAGTAATTTCGGACATTTTCATCGTCTTCACAAATCAGGACACGCCCGCTGAAATGATACTGAGTTGCATCATCATCTTTGGTTTGGCTTTTTGACTCATACTCAACATCTGCAACTGGAAAGTAGATGTTTACGGTTGTACCTTCACCCAACTCGGAATCAATAGAAATGTAGCCATTCCATTTTGTTATGATGCCATACACAGTAGACAATCCGAGGCCTGTACCTTTTCCTACCGGTTTGGTTGTGAAGAAAGGATCAAAGACCCGTTCTACAATATCCGGATCAATACCTGTACCACTGTCTTTAATTTGTAAGTGAACAAATTCGCCTGATTCGTTATTGAGCACAGCCTTGTAATTATCATCCTTGCCATCAACAACATCGCAGGTGATAGTGATATCTCCACCATCAGGCATCGCATCGCGGGCGTTCACAGTTAGGTTGATTAAGATTAAATCAACTTGATTCTCGTCTGCGAGAATGGGCTTTACCGGATTCAGTGAGTAGGTAATGTTCATCTCTTCGGATATCAGACGCTCAAGCATTTTTGAACTTCGCTCGATTAACTCATCACACATGAGAGGTTTAGGTTCACTCACATCCTTTCGTGAGAAAACTAGCAATTGGTTTGTTAGTTTAGCGGCGCGCTCAGAACTAAGAACAATAGCATCAAGTGATTTTTGTATCCGCTCGGTATTGCCTTGTGTCAAAAAGTTTTGTGCTAGGTTGGCGTTACCCATGATCACGGTCATAATGTTATTAAAGTCATGCGCTACGCCACCCGCCAACTGACCGATTGCATCCATTTTTTGTGAGTGTCGAAGTTTTTCTTCCAACTCTAAACGCTCGTTCTGCTCTTCTTGTAGACGGTTGGCAAAATGATATGACTGGAGCATAAAGTTGTATGTGTTCTTGGCTAGTGAGCCTAATTCATCTGATCGCTCCGATAGACTCGGTTTTATGGGCTTTTCACCAGGAGAAAGACTGTCAACTTCTGCGGCAAGTTGGGCCACAGGTTGAGCAACATAGAATAGACTAATCAGGTAAATAACAAGCGATACAATGGCAATCAGTAAGAAATCCACAGTGGCATTTGCTAACCCCTGCTCGTAAAAATCAGCTAGTCCTGCCTCATAATCAACTTCAATAGCGTGATTACCACTTGACTGCTCGCCAAGGTCAGTGATGAGAACCGGATGATTAATGACCCGGTTTGACAAGCCCATGGGACGCCAGACATCATCTCTGGAAGGAGCTGTACTCTCAGCAAGTAGTTCGCCATCATCGGCGTATAACTGGCTACGAATAATGTAAGGGTTGGCTGTGGAGCCATCCACCAAACTTTGTGAGATGGGCTCATCTAATTTGAAGATAGCATCTGCGGCAATCCCCTCTGTTTCTCTTAAATGACTGAGTACGGTATCATCGATTCGCTCAATTGATTTGTTGTAGTTCGTATATAATCGAAAAGCGGAGAGCGCAAAGCCCATGATCACAGTTATTGCAATCACCAGAAGAGACAGACGGTTTGATAATTTGATGTCAGCCATTATGACCTTGTTGTTATGTTTGCTAACTGATTACTGGTCTAGTCTAGCATATTTGACGTAAACGCCATCATTAATATGAGCTATTATTACGTATTTCTAATGCAATGTTAATAAATGTCCAAATAACTCCAAATCACAAAGGAAAATACGAGTAAATGATTGCATTGGATAATACGCTCACAGAGCAGTTGACCGACGAATTTTATCGCCATACTCAACCAGCCCCGGTAAAGAAACCAAGATTACTGGCATTTAATCATCAGCTAGCTCAATTTCTCTCTCTTGAGACATCCGAATTGTCAGATGATGCATTAGCAAGGTTATTTTCAGGCGTACAAATCCCACAATCAGCAACTCCTGTTGCAATGGCATATGCGGGACATCAATTTGGACAATTTGTACCGCAATTAGGTGATGGTCGTGCTGTCTTACTCGGCAATAGTATTGCCACAGATGGCTTAAGTTACGACATTCAACTCAAAGGCTCTGGACAAACTGAATTTTCACGCAATGGTGATGGCAAGTCTGCCTTAGGTCCCGTGTTGCGCGAATATTTGATGAGCGAAGCCATGTTTAATTTAGGGGTGCCGACAACGCGTTCACTTGCTGCGGTAGATACCAATGAACAGGTGTATCGACAAAATGGACCAGAGCCAGGGGGAATATTCACGCGCGTAGCTCGAACTCACATTCGCATTGGTACCTTTGAGTACTTTGCTTCACGGCAAAAAGTTGAACAGTTAAAACTGCTGGCAGATTTCGTGATAAAGCACCTATATCCGGACTGTGCGAAGCAAGATAACCCATATCTCGGACTGTTTAGGCTAGTATCTGAGAATATTCTCAATTTAGTAGCCAAGTGGCAGGGTATCGGTTTCATCCACGGGGTAATGAATACCGATAACATGAGTCTTGCTGGGGAAACAATTGATTATGGTCCCTGTGCTTTCATGGACACCTTTGAGGCAAACAAAAAGTTTAGTGCGATCGACCGGGGAGGGCGTTATGCCTATAACCAACAACCGGGGATTGCGCAATGGAATTTATCGATTTTTGCCTCCTGTCTCGTGCCACTCGTTGATGAAGATGAGCAAAAGTCGATTGCGCTACTACAGCATGAAATGAGTCGCCTTCCTGAGGTTTATCAGTCGGCCTGGTTAGGGGCATTTAGAGCAAAACTGGGTTTGTTTAACGAACTGCCAGAGGACAAGGCGATGATTAAGCACGTATTATCTGAGTTTGAACAGCAAGGGATCGATTTTACGACCGGTTTCAGAGACTTAACTGCAACACCAAACAAATTATTGTCTGATCGTCACTCAAGCCAGCCACAATCTGCAGCTGAGGTACGGGAATGCATGGAGCAACATAACCCATGGCTAATTCCACGGAATCATCACATAGAGCAGGCTATTAATGAGGCATATCAGGGAAACTTTGAATTGTTCAACAGACTACAACTGGCTTATAAAGAGCCGTATGTTGTTAATCATGAGTATGCTGATTTGGCTTGCGCACCTAGACCAGAGCAGCTGGTGCGCAGAACATTCTGTGGTACCTGAATCTATGCCCCAGTATTCATACTGGAGATAAAGCTATTGGCCTCGTCAATAGAGCGATTCATTTCTTTGATTAAGCGCGAGACGTTTAATTCGATTTCATCCAATTCACCCTCTAAAGACTGGATCGCCTGGGCATTTAAATTATGTTTTAAATACAACACTTGATCATTGAAAATACTTAGTACCGGCTGGATGCTAGACTCGGCTTTTTTCATTGCTTTGATGAGTCTACCGTACTCGCGTTTTGTCTGACGAAGTTTTGTCTGACTCTTACTTTTCAAACTGGCGTTAGTGTATTGCTCTATTTCAGTTGCCCATTCGTCGAATAATGCTTCTGAAACATCCTCAATCGATTCAATACGTCCGCGAATATCGTCAGCCAAGCCCTGCGACGTTTCTAACTCCCCATTGAGCGTGTTATAGATATCTTCTAAATCCCCACCGTCAAACTGACGAACCGATTTGAATTTCTCAAGTGCAGATTTAAATTGCTCTTTGGTTTCTTCTTGCGTGTCTTTAGCGTCCTCTACTCGGTCAACGAGTATATCGCGCTTGTGAATACCGGCCTTCTCCATAGCCGAATAGTAGGCGGATTGACAGCCATTCAGGAACAACAACGTGAATACTACTAGCAGAATTTTCTTAATAGACATGGCGATTTGCTTATTAGTAAGTGGTAGCACAGTCTATCATGTCAGTCTGATACATATCTAGCGTCGTTAAGCACTTGAAATTTCTATATTAATACCCAAATTGTCGTCTGAATTAAAATATCTGAATGAGCCAATATGAAAACAATACAAACTTCCATTGAACGTTTCCTACAGCAGGAGTCAGCTGCAGGAATCCTGCTGATGTTCTCAGCTGTGCTAGCGATGATTGTTGCTAATACACCGCTGAGCGTCTATTACGATTTATTACTGGACACACCAGTGGAGGTAACGATTGGTAAACTAGAGGTAGCGAAACCACTACTTCTCTGGATTAATGATGGTTTAATGGCGTTATTCTTCCTACTGGTCGGCTTGGAACTGAAACGTGAGATGCTTATTGGTGAACTCAGTAGTCCAGGCAAAATTATGCTGCCTGCGATTGGTGCGATTGGTGGCATGCTGGTACCAGCCCTCATCTACATTTGGTTTAACTATGATGATCCAGTCAATATTCAGGGTTGGGCCATACCAGCAGCAACTGATATTGCCTTCGCGTTAGGTATTCTCACATTACTGGGCTCCAGAGTGCCTATTGCGCTAAAGATCTTTTTAACATCGTTAGCGATTTTTGATGATGTTGGCGCTGTTCTCATCATCGCATTTTTCTATACGGCGAATCTCTCGACCACAGCGCTGATATTTGTAGCTGCTTGTGTACCCCTGTTGGCTTATTTGAATTACCGTGGCGTTACGTCGCGCTCTGCTTATGTTTTTATTGGTGTGATCATGTGGACAGCCATGTTGAAATCAGGCGTTCATGCGACGTTGGCTGGTATTTTACTCGCCTTCTTTATTCCACTTAAAAGTGAAGAGGGGCCCTCGCCACTGAAAAGCCTTGAGCATGATTTACACTCGCTAGTGGCCTTTTTTGTTTTACCAGTATTCGCTTTTGCTAATGCTGGTATCAACCTTCATGGTATCGGACTTGATCAATTGATGCATCCGGTGCCTGTCGGTATCGCTTTAGGTTTGTTCGTCGGCAAGCAACTGGGTATTTTTGGTCTATGTTGGCTTGCGCTCAAAACAAAACTAGTGAGAATGCCTGAGGGTATGAATTATGCCAGTCTCTATGGTACGGCCTGTTTAGCGGGTGTTGGATTTACAATGAGTTTATTCATCGGGTCTCTCGCATTCGAGGAAAATCCTGGGATGAGCCTTTTTGACGAGCGTCTGGGCATTATCACCGGTTCGATTGCTTCTGGATTAGTGGGCTATTTTGTGCTGGCAATGGCATTAAAAAAGCCGCCAATTGCGACAGAAAAATAAACAGCTGTATTGGTCTAAAATATTAGGTTTCGATGACCTCGAGCGCTTGCGTAATTTTATCCTTTACCGCCGCCAACGTGATGGGTTTAGACAGATAATCGTTCATTCCAGCGTCAAGACACCGCTCGCGGTCTTCCTTTAAGGCATTTGCAGTCATAGCAATGATAGGTAGGGTCTTATGATTATCACCAGATTTGCCTGCTCTAATCTGACGTGTTGACTCATAACCATCCATCACTGGCATCTGGCAATCCATCAACACGAGGTCGATGTCTTCATTTTCAGCCAGTACTTCGATGGCTTCCAGACCATTCGTGGCTGTTACACTCGAAACAGAGAGTTTCTTGAGCATTGCCTCAGCAACAGTTTGGTTAATCGCATTATCCTCAACCACGAGTACAGTCACACCATGGAGATTGTTTGAATCCGTAACATTTTTAGAAGCTGACTGAGTGACTGCCTCACTCTTGCGACACGAAAAGCTAATAGTGAATGTGCTTCCCTTGCCGACTTCACTATCAACACTGAGCTTTCCATCCATCAGATCCATAAGTTGCTGACAAATCCTCAGTCCTAGTCCAGAACCGCCATATATACGTGTCGTTGAAGTATCCGCCTGAGTAAAACTCTCAAATAGCTCGGATAATTTGTCATCAGCAATTCCGATCCCTGTGTCTGAGACACTAATACGAGACGTGACGCTGTCGTCATTTTCTGTCCGCATCATATTAATACGAATATGGCCTTGTTCGGTAAATTTAAGTGCGTTGCCAATCAAGTTATTGAGGACCTGTCTTAGTCGAAGAGGATCACCTAATAGCCAGGCATGCCCTGTGTCCATTTCTAGGGATAGTTTCAAATCAGCATTACTGAGGCTAGTCTGATAAAACTCGAATGTATCCGAAACTAACTCCTCTATGTTGAAACTCACAGACTCCAGTGCAAGTTTGCCAGATTCCACCTTAGCCAGATCAAGAATGTCGTTGAGCAGCAGGAGCAAGGTGTTGGCACTGGAATCAGCTAATCTAAGGTATTTTTGTTGTTCGTCATTTAACTCGGTACGTTTCAACACCTCCATAATTCCAATGATGCCATTCATGGGGGTTCTAATCTCATGGCTCATATTGGCTAAAAATTCGGACTTTGCCCGACTGGCATCTTCAGCTGTTTCCAATGCTACGTTGAGTTCTTCCGTTTTGAGATTAACAAGTAGTTCGAGATGCTCGTTTAGCACCTTCAAACTTTCGTTGATTTTCTGGTTTTCAAGATTCGATTCATCCAGTTGTTTGAGTAATGACTTAGTTTTCGATGTAAACTCAGAGAGTTTTGAGGTCATGTTAGATATTTCTTCAATATTTCCATAACTTTGGTTGTCTAATTTCAATTCCAAAGGGCTGTTAGCTCGGTGTAAGTCATCCGCGAGCCTAGCTAATGGCTCACTTACTTTCCTTACGATGAGTCTAGACATTGGATGAATGATAAACAAAATGACAAATAGCAGCATTGTAGCGCTAAACATCAGTTTGTTAATTTTGTTGAAAACATAATCTCTTGGGATAGTACTGATTGTAGTCCATTCTAAATTCGGAATTTTAGTGGCTGAGAAATAGTATGTGATACCGTCTTCAGCTGTGAATGATGAGTAATTAGCGTCGTTGATTACCTCGGATAACTCAGACCCCTCAATATCACACGGAGCCTCACAATTAAGAGCTACAGATGAATATACGCGCGTGAGCTTACTGTCTAAAATTATTTCGCCTTCAGTTTCAGAGACATAGCGTTTATCAAGTGATTTGAACATCGACAAATCTAGGGAGGCTTCCAGTATGCCGGTGATTCGCCCATCTTTTATGATGGGGTGTGATACAGCTACGATGTAGTCATCACCAAACCCGCGACCCTTGAAGACATCAGACACATAAGGTCTACCTGTTTGTATGGGTACTTTGAAGTAGTCTCTATCTGCAATGCTGTTGATGCCTGAATCGAGAGATTTTTGTAGTACTTCAGAGGGGGCAGCGGCCTGCATAATGCCCTCGTAATCAGCCATTAACATGGTCAGAATACCAGGATGACTGTTATTCATCGCAATTAGTGAACTATTGATGGCAGCTAAATTTTCAACGACAACGGGGTTATTAGCGGCACTGGCAAGCAGGTGTTGATGTTCAGTTATGTATGTCTGTATGCTGTCAGCTTTGGCTTTTGAGCGTATTGAAAGGTAAGTTTCTATTTCTTTTAATGTAGTTTGTTGCACGAAATGTAAACCGTACATAACAATGGTGAAACAGACGATTGTCGAGAGTAAAAATGCCCGGGTAACCAGTAGACAGGAAAATCTCCGTTGCTGCCACTTCATCGGTTGCTTGAATAAATATGAGATGGATATGGCGATACTAAAACCGAGTGTAATTTCTAGTATGCCATTAATTGGATATTTGATAATGATGGCATGAGTTATGGCATCTGAGAATGTTGAAAATTGAGACACTAAAATTGCAGTTATTAGCAGCCCTGCAGTTGCCCAATATAACAGACCGTAGAACAATGGGTTTTTATAATTCTTTATGGCCCAATGTAGAACATAAATCTCAATGGTCATGGGTATTATATTGATTGGAATGTCCCAATGAAGAAATGTTACTAGACCTGAAATAATTGAGATTATAAATGCTTGGTATGGTCCGAAGAATAATAAAAATACAATTGCAACACTGTTGCCTAGGATAAGCTCAGATGTCGAGAAAAATGATATAGAGTAATAGTTCAGGAGACACGCAATGGTTATTCCAGCAAGGAGCCGTGAGAGATTGATAAGGTTTGCTCTACTACTGGCTGAGTCGCTATGCACTTGGGGCTCTCGAATATTCAATATTACTGATATTAACGGAAAAGAAATTCAATGACCAGCCCTAATAGATGAGGTCTTGCGTATGTAGATCTTGAATTATCTCACAATATCAAAATGTATTAGTTCAGATAATGTAGTTCTCTATCTTTTATTGGTTTTACCTATCAATATCATTGTTGCATTCGATTATACAAAATGTATTATCGCACGTATATTTACAATATATTTTCCGGGTTCATCTGGAGAATTAAATACTCACACGTGTTATACGCATTAATATTAACAATGAAGGAGACATACAATGTCATTGAAAGGTTCAAATACTGAACAAAACTTGAAGGACGCCTTTGCCGGTGAATCACAAGCAAATCGTCGTTACCTGTACTTCGCATCAAAAGCGGACGTAGAGGGTTATAACGATGTGGCCGCTGTATTTCGCTCTACTGCTGAAGGTGAGACAGGCCATGCACATGGACATCTGGAATATC
>CAZLIR010000070.1:8900-10168 GCA_964559635.1 uncultured Enterobacterales bacterium | reverse complement strand
ATGATCGAGGGTATTCTGGCAGCAAAACCTGCCAGAGTAATATTCAATCCCGGCACAGAGAGCCAAGAGTTACAGACAGCACTTGATCAGGCTAAGATCGCCTGGCAAGAGGACTGTACTCTGGTTCTGTTAAATAACGGTCGTTTTTAAGCGGCTTTGGCTGTCGTGAAACAGTCTTTACGCCAGCTGCAACCATCTTGGTCACAAACAGCGTCAGAAGCTGTGCCATAACAATCGAAATTGCCTTCTTCAATTTGGATCGTTTTGATGAGATCGGTTTTCTTTAGTTTGCCGGGTTTGATACCCATTGAAACTGCGATAGTTTTGATTTCTTTTACTAACATATTTTCCTCACGTTCATGTGTTGGTTATAAGTTAGGCGGCTAGTAAGTAGTTCTTGGTTAGTTCCCTGTGTCGGTCGTCTGCTTGGCGTTTGCTACGATATTTCGTACATCAGCACGCAACTTCTCAGCGTCATATAAAATGCCATCACGGATGACATATTTGATACCACCGACACGCTCTACTTTAGCCGTTTCATCATTGAGTTTCAAATGTCCTGTACCATAAAGAACCTTAAAATTTCGCACCGGATTTTCATCAACAATCACCAGATCTGCCACCTTGCCCGGCTCGATGGAACCGTGGGAATCGTCGATGCCTAACAACTCGGCGCCATTGAGTGTGGCAGACTTGATGACTTCCAGTGGATGAAAGCCTGCCTCCTGCAAAAGCTCAAATTCACGGATGTAATCAAAACCAAATAATTTAAAGATAAAGCCGCTATCTGAGCCAACTGTGACTCGACCGCCACGGTTTTTGTAGTCGTTGATAAAGTTCATCCACAACCGGAAATTATTTTTCCAATCAATCTCATCCTTTGTGGTCCAGTCGAAATGATAACTCCCGTGCAATGTTCGGTCTGGCTGGAAGAAGGTCCACATGCTTGGCAGGGTATATTCCTCATGCCAGTCAGCATTGCGGGCTCGCATAACATCACGATTCGCTTCATAGATAGTCAATGTTGGGTTGATGGTGAAATTCAGATCAATCAGCTCCTGAATCACCGACTCATAATGGGCTGAGCCCGGCTTGGCTGCCTGACGCCACAAACGACCGGCTTCACCGAAGCGGTTCTGCTCATTGTTGTAGTTATAATCAAGCGGGTAATCCTGCACGATGCGATCATCAAATAATGCTTCAGGCAGACCATACCAGTGCTCCATGCTATCAAGGCCTAAACGCGCACTATCAAGCACATTCATGCG
>CAZLIR010000070.1:0-8800 GCA_964559635.1 uncultured Enterobacterales bacterium | reverse complement strand
TTCTTCGCCTGCGCTAAGGTGTATTCCAGTCCTAAGCCACAAGACACCTCACGAGAAGTGGTAATGCCATGCGATAACCACAACTTCATGATGTACTCCATCGACGGCATGGTTCCAGTGGGAAGCCCCCAGCCCGGATTGCCTATGTGGCTATGAGCATCAATAAAGCCAGGCAGGATAAAACTGCCATGGGCATCGATTTCGTAATCGCCTTTTGCAGGACGATACTTTTCATTGATAGGTACACCGGGGTTACCGACACTGCGAATTTGGCTGATTTTATTGCCTTCAATAACGATATCGACCGGTCCAACGGGTGGCGCACCGGTGCCATCGACCATGGTGGCACCACGAATAACCAGCCGCTTCCAAGGACCCTGACTTTCAGCCGCTGTCCGATCAGGAACAGCTTCTGGCATAGCCATACCCATCGCTTTAATTCTACCTGCGGCTTCATTACCTGCTGTAATTTTATCTTTGCCGTGTAACGTACCTGTGGCAAATATCAGTAAAGACAGCGATAGGATGGTTAAGTGTTTTAGCATTGGTCTTCTCCCTGTGGTGCACACAGACTAGACCCTGTTTTACAAAAAATCCAGTGCGATGAGTATTTTAACGCCTGACTTGTATAGCTGAGTTTGCTTAGTAGGTGACTTGTCGAGAGAGTAGCCTGTTTAAAATGTCGCTTGCAGTTTTATGGCGTAAGTCGGTCTTACATCACTGCGACGATAGTCGACCCGATTAATCACTCCCAGTGCGATATCATCATCATAAAATGTCTTGTCATAGCGCTTTTTGTCCTTTAACGGATTACGCACTTCAAAACGTAATTTCATGCTGGCATCAATGTTATATTCAACAAACAGCTCGCTGATGTGAATGCTGTTCGTCCTGATTTCGTATAGGGTTCTGTCTTGCCGAAACATCATGCTGCGTTTGTGGGCATTAAACCCATACACCAGGCCCAGATCGGTTAAATCATGGCGATAATCCACGAGAAAGTAATGTTCAGGGGTCGAGTTTTGTACCCGCTCGCTGTCGGTGAACGGGTCGCGCATTTTTGTATCACGATGGCGATAAGTAAAACTTAACAAGGCATTATTTAAGCCCAGAGCATCTAACTTGCCATTGGCCTCAAAATTAAATCCGACAATACTGGCATCACCGACATTACCTATTCCGGTACTGCCATCCGCCAGCCGCGCTTTAGAGATAAAGTCGCTAATCTCATCCTTGAAGAGCTCTACTTCTACTGATCCAGAATCATCAGCAAACCGATGTTCATAGCCCACCAGATAACGCCAGGTCTTTTCCGGTACTAAATCAGGATTGCCCGAATCAATGGTGTCGTCTTCGGTATTTCGGCGCGCAATAAAGTTACGCAAATTGAGTTGAGAAACTGATCTGTCGGCAACCATACGCAACTGACGTGCACTGTCGAAGTCATAGCGAAATTCCAGACGCGGTTTCCAAAACGCAAAGTTACGCTCGTTTTTAAGACCAAGAGCATCCTGCTTGATGGTCGATTCTTCGCGCGTCAGTGCCGTTTGCAGATTGATGCTCTGGTTCAGTGACATCGAATGGGTGACAAACAATTCATAACGGTCCTCGTTGATGGTCGAGGCTTCAAAATCAGCCAAATTAAAGGATTGCTGTGCGGCCAGTTCGTTGAAGGCCAGTTCACCACCATACTCCAGGGTCTGATCGCCAAATACCTCGCGACTAACATTTACCCGCACAATACGCTCAGATTCATCGTTATCCTCAGCAAAATCGAATAACCGTTCAGACACATCAGTCTCGATCTCAGCTTGCTTGATCAGCTGCTTGTTGTTGGTCTCAGTGTTAATAAACAGGGCCTTAAGGTTTCCCCACTCGGCCAGATCCGCCTCATAGTCAGCGCCAATCTCCCAACCACGCTCATCGCGATCAATGAGCAACTCTTCAATAGCTAGTAGATCACCGTTCAGGTAGCTAATCTGATCTTCCAAGCTGTCATCATCACGGTGCTCATCCAGATAAAGGCCATTCAGGCGAAACACATCACCATTATCAAAGTTGTACTGGATATTGCCGGTAATATTATGCTCTTTGCGGATGAATTCGACATTCAAATAACGAATCTCTTGCAAATTGCGTGACGCATCCATGCGGTCCTCTACCTCATCATAGACACGCGTGAATACGTCATAGTTATAGCTAAAGTCATACTCCATTTTACCGGACTGACCAGTGGTAGAAATTAAAAACTCAGGAACCAGCTGTTGCTGAGTGTTGTGCATGACCCGCAGTTCGGTCAGATAAGTCTGCTCAGACATGGCGGTTGATTTTAATACCACATTGATCAGAATACCCTGGCTGCGGATATCTAATCCCTCCGCAGTCCCTCGTAGTAACTCGATACGTTCAACCTGACTCGCCTGGATGCGTCGCAAACGAGTCGACATATCATTGGCTTTACCCGACATGCGTTTACCATCAATCAAAATTTGCGCACCATTGGCACCCAAGCCGCGAGATTGTTGAAAACGGTTTAAACCATTCAACAAACTCACGCCACCCGGGACCAGCCGGATCATGTCGGTTAAGGTGACTACTTGGAACTGGGAGAAATAGGCTTGATCAAACTGGACAGTAGTCTCTTCATCCGAGGTGCTCTCTGTCGCAGAGACAAAGCCAGAGAACATACTCATGGCAATAACAGCCGTCACCAACATAGGGTGTTTAGAAAGAAGGCGGCGGTTGTACATCTGGACTCACTAACTCCTGAATTCGATAACAGCTGAATCAGAGACTGTAATTTATGTTCATTACGAAAATCTGGCGCGAATGATAGCACTTAATCGAATGATAATGTCGCTTTGGAAGCCTATTTATCCGATTAAATAGTTTGTTTTAGTCGTTCGACATATTTTGTTACATCCACACTCGGATTCTCTGTAAGTTTTTGCCCCAGCACTAGACTAACCCTAATAAGTTTAACTCTCACAGGAAAAGGAAATGAGATATCTCGTGTTAATCGCTACCCTGACTCTGCATTTAGGCATAGTCAAAGCAGCAAGCGACGACAAGATCCCATTGGAGTTCTGTCATATCGACAACTTCAGTGAAGAGGTTTTATGCGGTAGCTACACCGTTGAAGAAAACCGCCAACAACCCAATGGCCGAACCATTGACATTCAAGTCGCGGTTCTGCCTGCGGTATCTGAAGCGAAGGAGTCCGACCCTTTCGTACTATTCGCCGGAGGTCCGGGTCAGGGTGCACGTGCGATGGGACGTTATGTTCAGGCAGCCTTTCGGGGAGTCAATGAGACCCGTGACATTGTACTTATTGACCAGCGTGGTATGGGCGACTCAGCGCCACTGACTTGTGAAATGCCTGAGGCTGATTTAAGCACTATGGACTCAGAAGCCGCTAATGAAGCCTACCAGCAGATGATTAAAGATTGTGCCAGTAATCTTGAGGCCGATGTCGCTCAATATACTCAGGATATTGCCAATCAGGACATCCATGACATTCTGGTCGCGCTGGGTTACGACAAGGTGAACCTCTACGGTGCATCCTGGGGTACTCGGTCAGCCTTACTCTATGCCAATCAGTATCCTGAGCAGGTGCGTTCAGTTACCGTAGATGGCACCGCACCGTTATCAAACAAGGTACCCCTGTACTTTACGCGAGATGCTGAAGCGACCATCAAGCGCTTACTGAAAGACTGTGCAGAGGATGCCGGATGTGCAGAAACCTTCGCTGATCTGGACCAGCGTTTCGATGAGTTTCTCAATAATTTCCCCACCGAAGGTATCGCAACAACAATGGCTGATCCCAATACAGGCAAGCTCATTGAAGTCAATGTCAGCAAGGATGCGGTACTGGGTGCTATTCGCACCATCCTCTACTCACCGGTAATGACGCGTATGCTGCCACTGGCGATGGAGAAAATGCTCGCTAATGATTTTCGTCCTCTCGCGGGCATATTGTCAGGTGCTGGCGATGCCGGCATGACCCTCGGTGCAACACTGACCATTCTCTGTGCCGAGGAGTTCTCGCGCTTTACAGAGGCAGAAATGGCTGAGCGTGCTCAGGACGGTTTCGAAGCCGGTACCTTTACCAAAATGATGTATCAGTCATGTCAGTTATGGCCCAAAGTATCGTTACCGGAAATCTATGCTCAGACACTCGTACAACAGGTGCCCACGTTAATTCTTTCGGGAGACTTGGATCCGGTCACACCGCCCTACTGGGGTGAGGAAATGAAAGTTCATTTCCCCAACAGCATGCATCTGATTGCGCCTAATACAGGTCATAACGTTGCACCGGCGGGTTGTGCCAAAGACCTCATCGCCGAGTTCGTAAACACAACCCAGTTCGACGGCATCGATGCCAGTTGTCTTGATGACATTCAACGTCCAACTTTCTTCTTAAACTCCAGCGGACCTGTAGGGAGGGCTTCCGAATGATTAAAGTCGATCAACTTTATAAAAATTTCGGTGATGTAAAGGCCGTGGATGGCGTCGATATTGTCGCCGAGGATGGCAAGATTACCGGTCTGCTAGGTCCTAATGGTGCCGGCAAGACAACCACATTACGCACGATTTATGGATTACAGAAACCCACCTCAGGTTCGGTAAGTATCGACGGAGTTGATGTGCGCAAAGACTTGGTTGGTGCTGCTGCAAATATGGGCATTTTCCCCGATAGCATCGGTTTGTATGACCGTCTGACGACACGGGAACACCTGAAATTTTATGGTGAAATGCACGGCCTGAAAGGCCAAGAGCTGGAGCAAGCCATTGCCCGGACACAACAGTATTTCGATATCACCGACTTACTAGAACGCAAGACCAAGGGGTTCTCGCACGGTCAACAAATGAAGGTGGCACTGTCCAGAGCCCTGATCCATGGTCCGCGTAATCTGATCCTGGATGAGCCGACCAATGGTCTGGACGTCATGAGCATTCGCTTGCTACGTGAGTTACTACATACCCTGCGTAATGAAGGAAAGTGTATTTTATTTTCCAGTCATGTGATGCAGGAAGTGACCGCACTTTGTGATGTCATATACATCATGGCCTCAGGTAAGGTGATTGCCTCTGGCACACCAGAAGAAATATGCGAACAGGCCGGTGATGACACCCTGGAGGATGCCTTCGTTACATTAATCAGTCAGGTTGAGGGAATAGAAGCATGAGTTTATTTAAAACCGTATTTAAGAAAGAATTACGCGATAGTTTGCGTGATCGACGTGCGATCATGATCTCGCTGCTTCCAGCATTGTTCGCACCGATACTGATGGCCACCATGTTTCATTTTATGGTGCAAACAAGGGTATCGACTAACGAGATTACTGTACCAATCATCGGCATGGAAAATGCCCCTGATCTGATCCAGTATCTGGAGCAAAATGAGGTGACATTCACTGCCTATGAGGGCGATCCTAAGGCTGACATTCAAAATAAAAACGTCAAGATTGTGATGGAAATCCCGGATGATTTTGAGGAAAATTTTGCCCAATCAAAACCTGCCATTATCTATATCCATAGTGATGGATCACTGGATAAATCACGTGCGGATGACCGCCGTATCAGTGGTTTGATCAACCAGTACAGTCGAACGATTGGCAATATGCGACTCATGATTCATGGTGTTAATCCACAGATCGCCAATGCCGTAAGCATCAATGACAAAGACTACTCCACCGATGAGAGTCGTGCTGGCCAAATCTTAGCAGGGTTGCAGATCTTTATCATGATGGCCGCGTTCTTTGGTAGTGCACCAACGGCAATCGATTTGACGGCTGGTGAGCGCGAGCGTAACTCGCTGGAACCGCTACTGGTTCATCCGTTGACCTCGGCTAATATTATGCTCGGCAAGTGGTTAACTGTTGTGACCTATGGCTTACTGGCTACGATTATAGCGGTAGTGGTAACAGCGATCGCCTTTGAATTCGTATCACTCAAGGCCGCGGGGATTGATCCGAAACTGACAGTCACAATGCAAATCAGCATGATTGTTCTGCTGATCCCTAATGCTATGTTTGCTGCTGGCTTACAAATGTTAACGTCGCTGTTTGCTAAATCATTCAAAGAGGCACAAAGCTATCTCGGATTTCTGGTATTCATACCAATGGCACCGGTCATCATAACCATGATTGGTGGGATGAAAGCCGAGGGGTGGATGTTTATGGTACCTGTACTTGGTCAACAGCAGATTCTCACCAACATTATGCGTGGTGAAGCGATGATCTTGACGCAGTTCTTATCGGTCACTGCCGTAACTGTTGTTGTGTCAGCCATCATCCTGACGGTGTTAACTAAGTTGTTACGCAGCGAACGGGTTGTTTACGGAAGCTAGTACTGATTATGCTGGCTGAGGCTGTTACACTTGCGGATATGACATCCCAAGAAACCCTTTTTGAAACAGCAATACGTGATCATCAAGCATCGCTGTCACGTATTGTTGCGACCTATGAACTCGATCCACATCTACAGCAAGAACTTCACCAGGAGATCTTGCTGGCGATTTGGAAATCATTGGTAAACTTTCGGGGTGACAGCAGCCTCCACACCTTTGTGTTTAAAGTGGCTCATAATCAGGCGATCAACCATGTCAGTCGGCATGCGCGAGTGCCACACCATGAGTCAATGGATAATCCGCTACCTAGCGATAGTGCTTGCCCTGAGATGAGCGCAATCAACAGTCAGAAAATGCAACTAGTTTTCCGTGCAATGCACACCCTGCCAGTATTGCAGCGACAACTGTTGGCTCTGTCTCTTGAAGGGTTAAGTTATCAGGAATTATCAGAAGTAACCGGTCTGTCTGAGTCGAATGTCGGTGTCAGACTGAATCGGGCCAAGAAAGCACTGCAAGAGCAGTTGGAGAAACACCATGGCTGAGCAATCGCAATGGAATAACCTAATTGAGGACTGGCAGGCCTGTGAAGTGGCTAAGCTCGATGACCCGCAGTCCCAAATTGATATCAAGACGTTACAAGAAAACACTCGTAAACGTGCCGGCAAGATGCGCTTATTTATGTGGTTGGACGTGGTTACCACACTTATTGCATTAATTGTGTTTGGCTATCTGCTGACCACCGATATCAACCTACATCAGGCCATCATATTCGCTGGTGTTATGGTCATCATCATACCCGTTGCATTTTACTCGGTATGGGTTCGTCGCGGCTTGTGGGAAGCCAATGGTAATGATACCAAAGCGTATTTGGATTTAGCCCATGGCCGGGCTGTTGCCGGTATGAAGCTCGCTCAGGTTAACATCATCGCGGCCTACACTGCCTTTCCTTTCATTATTGCCGTAGTAATGTGGCGTGGCTATGTGAAATTTGATGAAGTTGATTGGCCGTTTAATATTTTTGTATTTGGTGCCCTGTTCGAATTTGCTCTCATGGTCGGTATGATTATCGGCGCACGTTACTATCAACGTAAAAAGCGTGCCGAGTTGGTTCGGCTTGCAAAGATGAAACAGGAACTCGATTAGTTCTCGACCGGCTTGGATACAATCCTTACCACCGCTTTCGATCTTTAAGTATCTCATGTGCCGCATTATGACCTGGCACTCCAGTCACGCCTCCTCCCGGATGGGTTCCTGAACCACAGAGATATAGATTTTTCACCGGCGTTCGATAATCACCATAACCTAAGACTGGTCTGGCGGAATACATCTGGTCGAGGCTCAAATGACCATGCATGATATCTCCCCGCACTAAACCAAAAGTGGACTGTAAGTCCTGTGGACTCAATACTTGTTGTCCGATAATCAAATCCCGAAATCCGGGTGCATAATGCTCAACGGCATTCAGAATTGCTTCAACGGCGGCATCGCGATGGGTATCCCAATCGGTATCCGGTGAAAATTGTTGGCAGAATAAGCTCGCCACATGATGGCCCTCTGGCGCTAACGTCGGATCCAGTGTCGAAGGAATTAACATCTCAATAATCGGTTGTGACGACCATCCGGATTGTCTGGCATCAAGATAGGCCTGATCCATATATTTCAATGACGGGGCAATGACGATGCCTCCGGTCAGGTGTTGCTCTGTAGTACGGCTTTGATTGAGGCAAGTGAACTGCGGCAATCCGGTCAGTGCAACGTTCATCCTGAATGTGCCAGAACCATTGCGATAGCGTTTCATACGTACACGAATGTCTTCGGGCACTGCATCGGGTGCAAGGAATTTGTTATAAACCAACCAGGGATTGGTGTTCGCAACGACTCGCTCAGCCTGAATGGTTTGACCATCAGTCAGGTTGATCCCCTGAGTACCACCCTCATGAGTAACAATGGACGCCACCGCTGCACCAGTAACGATCTCCACTCCATGCTCTTCACAGGCTTTGCGCATGGCTTGTGTGATGGATCCCATGCCACCGATGGCATGACCCCAGACACCCTTCTTACCATTCACTTCACCAAACGCATGGTGTAACAAGACATAGGCCGAACCTGCTGAATATGGGCTGGCATAATTACCCACCACCCCGTCAAATGCAAATGCCGCCTTGATCGCATCGTGTTCAAAATAACCCGCCAGAAAGTCAGCTACGGACTGAGTAAAGATATCCAGCAACAGCTGGGTTTGACGGCGATCCATCTTTTTCGCCCGACGACCTAATTGCAGTGCCTTTAACCAGTCGCGTACCCCACCACCATAATTAACGGGGGCAGTGAGTAACTCATCGCGAATTAAATCGGCAACGAATGCAATATCATCAAAATAGCACTCCAACGCCTCAGCATCATGTTCTGAGAATAACGCAAATTCTTGTTTTAACTGCTCATAAT
>CAZLIR010000069.1:3551-10282 GCA_964559635.1 uncultured Enterobacterales bacterium | reverse complement strand
CCAGAAATGGCGCTTTTTCAGGACAAATAAATAGCCACTTTGGTCGTTAGGCGCCAGCGGCAGAGGCAATCCTAGCTGTTCACAGACGCGCTCCAGAACATTCAAATCCGTGGCTGAATAGGAATTCAGGACATAATAAATCGGCTGATCAAGATCTAACCCTAAATCTGCAACCGGATCCTCTGGGAGAATATTTGGTTTAGCAAATAGTTTGACAGGCCATTGAACTGAGCGAAAACTAAATCGTTTTAAGCGTGAAGTAAAACTAGTCATAGTACTGACTGATCACATTAATTTTTGACATTGTAACCCAGATTAACCTGAAACAGCTAAAAATCTGGTCAGTGAAATCTTGAGTGATGTGAGCATTCACACTAATATGGTTCTGGTCAGGACAGTTAAAGTAGGGAACTCGAAGCCAATAACCATGAATAAATTACTCTTTTTTATTGTGTTATTAATTGTGTATGGCTCCTTGTATCCATTTAAATTTTCCGGTGATATGCCGGGTTTGCAGCAAACCTGGCAACTCTTAACAGATTTTAATTTACAGACCACTCAAGCCGACGTGCTGGCCAATATCATTCTCTTTATCCCGCTCGGTTTTGTGATTCGCATTGCCAGTAATCAGTATCGTGAGCGAATTATTGCTATCAGCATCATGTTCGGTTTGGCTACAGTACTGGCGTTTACTCTCCAGTATTTGCAACTGTTCTTACCCTCACGCGTACCTGATGCCGGAGATGCTACCTTCAATATGCTTGGTACCATCATAGGTATTATTTTTTCACACATACTCATTCAGTATTCGCAGAATCATATCCCGGCAGATAAAACACACAGAACCTCGTGGTCACAAGTCAGCATACCGCTTCTATTGGCATTATTGTGGATTTGCTGGCGATGGTTTCCATTTGTACCCTTTGCTGCCACTGATGCCATTATCGATAGTCTCAACCCGCTGATCACACAACCTGAACTCGATTTCTTCCTCATTATTCGAGATGGTATTGGCTGGTTAATTTTTTATTATTTATTATCTCAACCCCCTTTTGACAGACAGCCGCGCTTACGTGTTTTGAAAATTGCCTTTGCCATTCTTGGGGTCGAACTCTTTATCATTAATAATCAAATCACAGTTAATGATCTTCTCGCAGCATTGGGCGCCTTTGCTTTATATGCCTCGCTCGACTATCCAGCAATTCAGAAATCGCTCACCTGGGGAATTATTATCGCTATGTTATTGAGTTGGTTAGCCCCTCTCTCGAACCCCGATCAGGCCTCGAGCATAAACTGGCTACCCTTTGCTGCGTACATTCAGAATAATCCCTGGTCAGGGATTGAAGCGCTTTTTCTCAAACTCTATCTAATCGGTACATTGATTTTTATCATCAAGAGCCAGTGGTTTGAGTACAGAATGGCCACATTCATGAGTTTTGTGATTGTGCTAATCCTGATCCTGTTACAGGTAGCAATCGGCACCTATAAACCCGATATCACCGATACACTTGTGGTTATTTTTGTTGGTTGGGCGATGTATTTAATCGATAAGCAGGCATCAGATGAGCGAATAATGGTAATGCGTTAATTTGAAATTTATACTATAGCCCCGAAGCCACTCGAAATTATCGAGCAACTACCAACACATCCATCACGAGGACACTAATATGAATACACCAATGATTGCACCGTCTATTTTATCTGCTGATCTTGCGCGTTTAGGTGATGATGTTCAGGCAGTCATAGATGCCGGTGCAGATTGGGTGCACTTTGATGTGATGGATAATCATTATGTGCCAAATCTTACCTTTGGCCCGGAAATTTGCCGTGCTTTGAAAGCCTATGGTATTCAGGCACCGATTGATGTGCACCTGATGGTTAAACCGGTTGATCGGTTAATTGGCGACTTCATAGATGCTGGTGCAGACTATATTACCTTTCATCCAGAAGCCTCAGAGCACATCGATCGGTCGTTGTCATTGATAAAAGAGGCTGGAGTTAAAGCCGGCTTGGTATTTAATCCCGCCACCTCTTTGAGTATCTGTGAGCATGTGATGGATAAGTTAGATATGATTTTGATTATGTCCGTGAATCCGGGGTTTGGTGGCCAGAAATTTATTCCCAATGCACTGAACAAGTTACGTCAGGCACGGGCCATGATCGATGCTTATAACCCTGACATCAGACTTGAAATTGATGGCGGCGTGAAAGTCGATAATATTGCCGAAATTGCTGCAGCCGGTGCCGATACCTTCGTTGCAGGCTCGGCCATTTTCAATGCCGACGATTATCAGGCGACCATCAGCGCTATGAAACAGGCCATAGCATAGAGTAATCATGATGAGTAAGTTATGGCGCTCTAAACTTAAGGCCTTTGCAGCACATATTCTATTTAGTGCCGCTCTCATTGGTATATTCATGTATGTGGTGATGGGGCACTGGTTTCCAGGCTACCTGTTTGAATTTGAAAATGTCTGGGAAGGCTTACGCATTCTGGTCCCGGTTGATGCCATTTTAGGGCCCATATTAACGCTGATAATATTCGTTCCCGGCAAAAAAGGACTCAAGGGTGACATCGCCATTATCCTGATCCTGCAAATTGCTGCATTGCTGTATGGCGGCAAAGCAATTTATGATTCCAAACCTGAAGTATTGGCTTTTGTGGGTGATCGCTTCGAGGTGATCACCAGCAAAAGTTACCAACGCGATCGCGTCCCTGAAACAACACTTGTGGCCTATGACAAAGGTTATCCCGCCCTGATATATCCGCTACCCGGCCAAACACCCGAAGAGGTTAATGAGTTCGTGTTAAACAATGTCCAGTATCAAATTATGGCAGAGCGGTATCGACCGCTAGCAGAATACATGGATGTGGTGCTCTCCAGAGCACTCGATATCGATCGCTTACAGCCATCAGATCCGCAACAAATAAAGGTGTTAGCTGATTTTAAACAACGATTTAATGACGAGACTGACGCCCTGTTTATTCTGCAAGGGACAACCAAAGAGTTTATCGTAGTGTCAATTGATAAAGATGCGCTGATAGTGAAGGACTATCTGCCACTGGACCCCTGGGATATCTACGTATTACCAGAGTAGTGGTGGTTAAAGTTTAGCGGGCGTCGTGAATGACCATGGTCTTACCAGACACATCAATATGCCCCTGCTGCTGAAGTGACTTCAACACCCGACCAACCATCTCACGAGAGCAGCCGACAATGCGACCAAGTTCCTGACGCGTGATCTTAATCTGCATACCTTCTGGATGAGTCATGGCGGTTGGCTGTTTAGCCAGATCAAGCAAGGCATGAGCAACCCTTCCAGTGACATCGAGAAATGCCAGATCACCGACTTTTCGACTGGTAATGCTCAGACGATTTGCGATCTGACCAGACAGTTTAAAAAGCAGCTCCGGTTTTTGTTCGTACAAACTGGTAAAACGGCCATAGGTGATTTCAGCTACCTCTGACTCTTCCTTGGTTCTGATCCAGGCGCTGCGCTCTTTTAACTCCTCAAACAAACCCATCTCGCCGAAGAAGTCACCGGCATTTAGGTAAGCGAGCACTAGTTCACGACCCTCATCATCTTCAATATAGACAGTCAACGATCCTGAAACGACAAAATACAGAGAGGTTGGCTCATCGCCCTTGTGAATGACTATATGCTTGGTGGGTAGTTTTCTGACATGGCAGTGGCCTAAAAACCACTGCAACAAAGGCTCTCTTGAAATATGAAATGGTGCTTTCATGTGTCCTATCGCCGTTTATCTATTTGAAAACAAGTATACACCATGGTTGATTTTGCTCAATCATTTCATTCAAACAACGGTTATAATATCAACCAGTATTTTCATTGGAGTTTTAACGATGCAAAGCGAAATCAAATGGATAGATGATCTGACATTCATGGCTGAGTCGAACAGTGGTCATAGCGTGGTGCTCAGCGCTGGTGCTGAAAATGGTGGCAGAGATACCTGCTTTCGTCCCATGGAACTATTGCTCATGGGTTTGGGTGGTTGTGCATCCATAGATGTGGTTTCAATTCTTAAAAAGGCACGTCAGGATATTGTTGATTGCTCTGCCAAAGTCGAGGGCGTGCGTCATGACGGAGTGCCTGCATATTTCATCAAGGCTCATGTATCGTTCACTGTCACCGGGCGTAACTTGAACGAGAAACAGGTTAAACGGGCAGTCGACATGTCATTTGATAAATACTGCTCAGTGGCATTTAACTTGCGTGAGACGGTCGACATCACTTGGGACTATAAGACGGTTTCGGTGTCTTAAATCCAGTAAGTTGTTTTCGTCATCAACTTGGAGGTCAGGTTCATGATGGATCTGACCGGAGTTGGCAGTTCTGAAGCGCCGTGCTCAATTGCCGTTGTTGCATGTGATAGCTCGTCGTCACGCATGACTTGCAATATGGCGCGACTCTTTTGATCCTGCTCGGGTAGTTTATCTAAATGACTCTCCAGATGTTTGACAACCTGCTGCTCGGTTTCTGCAACAAATCCTAAGCTCCATTTGTCTCCGGCTAATCCTGCCGCTGCACCGATTGCGACCGAGCCCAGATAAAACAGCGGATTCAGCAGGCTCAGATGACTATCCATTTCACTGACTCGATTCGCGGTCCACGCCAGATGATCGTTCTCTTCTGCTGCCGCCTGCTCCATTTTGTCACGCACTTCAGGTAATCGCGCTGTTAACGCCTGCCCTTGGTAAAGTCCTTGTGCACAGACTTCGCCACAGTGATTTATCCGCATTAGGCCAGCCACATGCTTTCTTTCAGCCTCGGACAACTCAGCTTCGTTATGTGTTGAGGCAGGATCTGCTCGCTCAGTGATCGCGGGATTGTTGAGTAGTGTGCGCATGCCAACATCGAGTGCGCTGACTATCTTATCGACCGCATCAAATTGTCTTGCTGAATTATTCATCATCAGGTTCGTTTAATTTCCAAAATACCGGCAATAACACAGGTTCAATTCACATATTATCTGCATAATAGTGCGAGATAATGGTGTTTTTCGGGTATACTCATTCTACCAAATTCATCGGGTCAACAAAATGAATTTACAACTGTTAGCCAAATCAGCGAGTCAGTTATTTAGTCCACCAGAAATCTGCATTAAGTTACAGGATTTGATATACAATCCAGATAGCTCAATGTCTGATATAGCACAACTCATTTCAGTTGATCCATCGCTCTCTGCCCGGCTGTTAAAAATAGCCAATAGCTCATTCTATAGTTTTCCCTCACAAATTGATTCACTGAGTAGGGCCATCACACTGATTGGTACTGCCGATTTGTATAATCTGGCACTCGCAACCTCTACCCCAGAAGCATTCGGAAAACTGGAGAATAAACAGCACCTCGATATCAATCGTTTCTGGCGTCATTCGGTTAATACCGGTATCACCAGCCGTATACTTGCGAACCAACTTGGATTTCGACATTCTGAAGGCTTTTTCCTCGCAGGTCTGTTTCATAATTTGGGTAAATTGGTTGTATTGGAGCAAATGCCCGATATGTTCTTGGCGGTAAAAAACAATCTGTGTGCCGAAAAGGCGCCATGGGTAATTGAGCGAGATGTTTTGGACCATACCTATGCCGAGGTTGGTGAAGCGCTGCTGAGTTGTTGGAATATGCCAACCAATCTGTTGGATATGGTCGGTAATCAGCACAAACCCGAGGAAGCGATGGATCCGGCCTACTGCGCCATCATCCACATAGCCAGCCGCGCCATCAGTCAAGTTGAATATCAAGAAGAAATTGGTTATGACTTTATCGCCAGCATCAAACCTGAGGCGATGGCATTGGTGAAGTTAGATCATGAGCAGATCGCAGAAGCCGTGCAGGGCGCCGAAGCCAGCAGCACCGAGATGATGGCTAATATGAATCTAGCCTAGCGCTTATTCAGATGATTGCTCGCGGGCAATTGCGCGGTGGGCGATATCGGTCCTGAAATAGACATTATCCCAGTTGATTTGTTTCACTAGCGCATAGGCCTTTTGTTGCGCCTCAGTCACACTAGTTCCTAAGGCTGTTACACACAGAACGCGACCGCCTGCTGTGACAACCTCACCTGCCTTTGCCGCCGTTCCGGCATGAAATACTTTGCTGTCTTGTGCAACATGCGCTGGGAATGATATGACATCGCCTTTGTTGTAGCTATCAGGATAACCTCCTGCTGCCATGACGATACCAACCGCTGCGCGATCATCCCAATCGATTGCTTGGGTGTCTAGCCGACCTTGTATAGCTGCCTGACAGAGATCAACTAACGGTGTTTTCAGACGCATCATAATGGGTTGCGTTTCAGGATCACCAAAACGGCAATTGTACTCAAGTACCTTAATACTCTCATCGCTATCGACCATCAGTCCGGCATAGAGAAATCCCGTATAAGAATTGCCTTCCGCAGCCATGCCCCTGACCGTAGGTTCAATCACTTGCTTCATGGCACGCTGATACACAACCTCTGTGACAACTGGTGCCGGAGAGTAGGCACCCATACCGCCGGTATTTGGTCCGACATCACCGTTGTCGCGCGCCTTATGATCTTGCGATGTTGCCAACGGAAGAATATTTTCGCCATCGACCATGACGATGAAACTCGCTTCCTCGCCGGTCAGAAATTCCTCCACGACCACACGATGGCCGGCTTCACCAAACCGATTGCCAGCCAACATATCTTCAATAGCCGCGTCTGCATCTGTGAGTGTCTGAGCAAT
>CAZLIR010000069.1:0-3451 GCA_964559635.1 uncultured Enterobacterales bacterium | reverse complement strand
CCGTCTACTAGTGGCGCCTCGGGACCAACTACCGTAAGGTCAATGGTGTTTTCTTGCGCAAATGCCAGCAAGTCATCATATGCATCCGCAGCAATGTCGAGATTCTCTAATTTAGGCTCAAGCGCAGTGCCAGCGTTACCCGGAGCAACATAGACTTTACTGACCTTATCAGCCTGAGCCAATTGCCATGCCAATGCGTGCTCTCGTCCACCACTACCAATGACTAATACCTGCATGACTATCTCCTGAGCTCCGGAAGTAATTAATGTTTAAAGTGACGCATCCCGGTAAAGACCATGGCGATACCGTGTTCATCAGCAGCCTCGATGACTTCCGCATCACGCATCGAACCGCCTGGCTGAATGACAGCGCTAATTCCTGCCTCTGCTGCTGCATCAATGCCATCACGGAACGGAAAGAATGCATCAGAAGCCATGACCGATCCCGGTACCTCTAATCCCTCATCAGCAGCCTTTATTCCTGCGATCTTGGCGGAATATACCCGGCTCATCTGGCCGGCGCCTACACCGATGGTTTGACCATTTTTAGCATAGACAATCGCATTAGATTTAACATATTTAGCGACCTTCCAACAGAAGGCCAAATCCTTCATTTGTTGCTCAGTCGGCTGCACCTTTGAAACTACTTTCAAGTCTTCCATATCTACTTGACCCAAATCGCGATTCTGCACTAGTAAGCCGCCATTAACGCGCTTAAAATCATAGCCAGGAACCGGAGCATCCCATGCCCCTGATTCCAGAACCCGCACATTTTTCTTTTGCGTCAGCACTGCCTGTGCTTCTGCTGAAATTTCCGGTGCGATGATGACCTCAACAAACTGCCGATCAATAATGGCACTGGCCGTGGCAACATCTAGCGGACGATTGAAAGCGATGATGCCACCAAAAGCCGAGGTTGGATCAGTTTGGAAGGCAAGATCGTAGGCGGTCATTATGTCATCACTGATGGCAACGCCACAGGGATTGGCGTGTTTCACGATTACGCAGGCTGGCTCAGCAAAACTCTTAACACATTCAAGTGCTGCATCCGTATCGGCAATATTATTAAACGACAGTGCCTTACCTTGCAGTTGCGTGGCCGTCGAGACACTTGCTTCTGAAGCCGTTTTTTCACGATAAAAAGCAGCATCCTGATGCGGATTCTCGCCATAACGCATGTCTTGAACTTTATCGAACTGGGCACTGAATGTATCGCCAAACTTGCTTGGGTTATCAGTACTCTGTGCGATTTTTTCACCTAGATAATTCGCGATTAAGCCATCATAGCGGCCTGTATGGGCATATACCTTTGCGGCTAGTTGGAAACGCAATTCATAGGAAGTGCCGCCGTCATTTTCGATGGCTTCGACAATACGACCATAGTCAGCGCTATCAACCACAACCGTGACTGCATCGTGGTTTTTAGCACCGGCTCTGAGCATGGCCGGACCACCAATATCGATATTCTCAATAGCCGTGGGTAAATCACAATCCTGATTGGCAACCGTCTGTTCAAACGGATACAGATTCACGACCAACATATCTATGGGCGCGATATCATGCTCTGCCATCACCGCTTCATCAACACCACGGCGACCTAACAATCCGCCATGGATACGCGGGTGTAAGGTTTTTATGCGGCCATCCATCATTTCAGGAAAACCAGTAAAACTTGACACACCTCGGACAGGGATCCCCTGATCGCTCAGTAGTTTCGCTGTACCGCCGGTAGATAAAATCTCAACGCCCTGCTCTGCCAGAAATCTGGCGAACTCGACAATGCCTTGCTTGTCAGAAACACTGATTAGGGCTCTTTGGATTGTTTTTACTTGGCTCATGGTATTTTCTCGCTTACAGCATGCCGTACTTTTTCAATTTCTTGCGTAAAGTTCCGCGGTTCAAACCGGTGATCTGTGATGCCTTAGTTTGATTACCTTTGGTGTAACTCATCACCGCTTCCATTAAAGGCGCCTCGACTTCACTTAAGACCATCTCATACAGCTCGACAACATCTTGGCCATCGAGTTGTTTAAAATAATTGTTCATTGCTTGTGAGACACACTCACGAAGATATTGCGGTTGTTGCTGCTCTAATCCTTGATTCTCTGGTTGTTTTATTTCTAAAGATACACTCATTGTTATTGTCCGTTAGGTTTTCTTTGTACTAACTCGCCTCGGGTAAGGCATAGTCGGTTAATATGTAGGTTAAACGGCTTAACTGCTCAGCCGCTGATTCGATGCTCAAAAGTTGTTTCTTGGCCAGTTTTAACTGCAGATGCTCTAGATACCAGCCAATATGTTTGCGCGCTATACGCACGCCTAGATACTCGCCGTAATGTTCATGTATTCGCGCAATATGCCAGAGAATTTGGTCTACCCTGTGTTCTTGGCTATGAGCGACATATGGCACATCATTCAAATGTGCTTTGATTTGCCCGAAGATCCATGGATTACCATACGCCGCACGACCAACCATGAGTCCATCAGCCCGGGTTTTCCTGAGAACCTCTGCCGCTTTTGCCGGACTGCAAATATCACCATTAGCAATGACAGGAAGCGAGACGGCACGTTTGACATCTCGAATCGTCTCGTACTCGGCATCACCTTTAAATCGATCAGCGCGGGTACGACCATGAATGGTAATACATTGCACGCCCACTGACTCGGCTATCTCGGCAATTTCTAGGGCATTCCTGTGCTCAGGATCAGTCCCTGTACGGATCTTGACCGTGACCGGCTTATCTATCGCCGCAACTGTCTCATGCAGGATGGCTTTGACTAAACCAGGGTCGGCGAGTAATGCCGATCCAGCCGCCTTCTTGCATACCTTCTTTGCAGGACAGCCCATATTGATATCAATAGCATCCGCACCTTGTTCGACGTTGTACTGTGCACCTGCTGCGATAACATCTGGTTCCGTACCAACGATTTGCACCCACTTGAATTGCTCATCTGACAGGGCTTTTAAGCGTTGTTTCGATTTATCCGAGTCACGCAAATCAGCATTTGCAGATACCATTTCATGCACCGCAAGATCAGCGCCACTGCGAAGGCATACTTCTCGGAACGGGGCATCAGATACGCCGGCCATAGGCGCCAGAATAACCGGTTGTTCATGATGGTATGTTCCCAGTTGCATAGTTTTCTTGGTAGTGTTGAATTGGTGAAAAAATGAGCAATCTCAAGGCGACGCATCATACCTCTTTCAAGGCTTCTGTGGAAGGTAATTCGAGGATTTTTTTATTTGAATCTAAAGACGTAGCCAACAACTTCTTCGGTATTGATATCAACCGAGAATTCAATATGGACTGGCACGCCTGATGACATGGGTTTATTGACCATATCTGAACGCAGATATTGCCTCGGAGAGGTTGTTTTAGTGGCCAATCGGTTGCCGTCCAGATCAAAGAAGTCGATTTCAATCTCGGGATAAGGCTGAATGAAGCTCGCCT
>CAZLIR010000068.1:2518-10367 GCA_964559635.1 uncultured Enterobacterales bacterium | reverse complement strand
GAATTTGCTAACCGCATGCTCGAAGAGGGCATTTATGTGGTTGGTTTCTCGTTTCCGGTCGTGCCGAAGGGCAAGGCACGTATCAGAACGCAAATGTCCGCTGCGCATGACAAGGCGCATCTGGATAAGGTCATTGCCGCCTTTACTAAGGTTGGCAGGGAACTCAACGTCATCCAATAGGAGTCCGACATGAGAAGTCTGATTAAAGCGAAATCAGAAACTGGCATCTGGATGGACGAAATCGCCACCCCTGAATTGGGACACAACGACGTCCGGATCCGCATCAAGAAAACCGCGATTTGTGGTACCGATATTCATATTTATAACTGGGACAAGTGGGCACAGGATACCATTCCAGTGCCCATGACCGTGGGTCATGAGTTTGTCGGTGTGATTGAAGAGATTGGTACCGAGGTGAAAGGCTTCAAAGTCGGTGATCGCGTGTCTGGTGAAGGTCATATCACCTGTGGTCACTGCCGTAACTGTCGTGCGGGTAAGCGGCACCTATGTCGCAACACCGTGGGTGTCGGTGTAAACCGTCCTGGTGCGTTTGCTGATTACCTGGTGATCCCCGCGGATAATGCGTTTAAGATTCCCGATGACATTTCTGATGAGCTGGCCTCGATTTTTGATCCGTTTGGGAATGCCGCGCATACCGCCTTATCCTTTGATCTGGTGGGTGAAGATGTGCTTATCACAGGAGCCGGTCCGATTGGTATTATGGCGGTGGCGATTTGTCGTCATGTCGGTGCTCGGAATATCGTTATTACCGATGTCAATGAATACCGTCTGGGTCTGGCAGAGCAGATGGGAGCGACTCGCACAGTCAACGTCAGCCATCAGTCTCTCAGAGATACCATGAATGAGATTGGTATGGTTGAGGGTTTTGATGTCGGTCTGGAAATGTCCGGTGTCGGTGCCGCCTTTGAAGAGATGCTCGAGGTCATGAATCACGGTGGCAAGGTTGCGCTTTTAGGTATCCCATCACCGGGCACAATTATCGATTGGAATCAGGTGATATTTAAAGGCCTGCAAATCAAGGGCATCTACGGTCGAGAAATGTATGAGACCTGGTACAAGATGGTGGCCATGTTGCAATCAGGACTCGATATCTCGCCGATCATTACCCATCAATACAAGGTCGCGGAATTTCAGCAGGGTTTTGAAACCATGCTCTCAGGTAAATCAGGCAAAGTCATACTGGACTGGTCTTAATGGCTCAGATTCAGTGGCACTGGCATACGTTTACTGAGTTATCGCACGCAACACTCTATGACATCCTGAAACTGCGTCAGGATGTCTTCATTCTCGAGCAACAGTGTTTTTATCCTGACATGGACAGTCAGGATCAAGCCGCTTTGCACCTGACCGGTCATGCCGATGGCAAACTGGTGGCATACATTCGGCTGTTATCAAAACAGAAGCACGGACAACCTATCATAACCATCTCACGGGTCATCGTCGCTTCAGATCTTCGTGGCACAGGGACGGGTAACGACATGATGCGCATGACACTAGCTTATATCGATCAGCATTATCCTGACAGCAGGGTTGAATTACAGGCGCAACAATATGTAAGGTCATTTTATGAGGCATTGGGATTTGTTGCTATCAATGAGCCCTACCTGGATGATGGTATTATGCATGTTGATATGCGCAGGATGTCAGATTAACTAAGCAGTAGCACAATGGATAAAATCACAATTGGTCGAATAAATAGTCCCCGAGCTGCACAAGCTTTCTGTGATTACATGCGCTCTCATAACATTTCGGTGACGTTTGAGCTTCACGATGGCCTATATCACTTATTCATTACTGATCTAAGTAGCGAAGATTTTACCTGTGCAGAACTTCGAGATTTTCTGAGTAACCCCGATAATCCTAAATATCTGGATGCCTCATGGAATGAGGGCACATCAAACTTCAGCGCACCGATGCGTCTCGGTTCGTCGGGCGCACTATTAAAAGGCTTTTGGCAGCGCTCAGGAGTGGTGACTAAGAGCCTCACCGCCATCAGTATTTTGGTCACGTTGCTGACGGTATTCGGCGAAAATACTACGCTTACCCGTTGGCTGACCATTGCCGATCCAGTGACCTGGCAAGGGTCGTTAAATGAAATTTATTCGGGTCAAATCTGGCGTTTGATCACGCCGATCTTTCTACATTTTATGGTGCTTCATATCCTGTTCAATATGATGTGGTTGTGGGATTTAGGCGGCGCGATTGAGCACAATCAAAGTGCAATATTTTTGTTATTTTTTGTCCTGAGTATAGGTATGTTGTCCAATATTATTCAGTACTTGAGTCACGGACCAGCATTCGGCGGTATGTCCGGTGTAGTCTATGGCTTGCTGGGTTATATCTGGATGCGTAGCCGCAAGCCGCAGTCCCGGTATCGATTACACACCACGATTGTGGTGTTCATGTTAGTCTGGTTGGGCTTGGGTTTCACAGGTATACTGGGACCCATTGCTAATGCGGCCCATTTATCGGGTCTTATTTTAGGTATCGCTTACGGTTTAGGATGGAATAACTATGAGTAATTGGAAACATATTTCAGTAGATGATTTACAAGCCCAGTATCAGGATTGGAACGTGGTCGATATTCGCGACGCGGATACCTACAATCAAGGTCATATTCCGGGTGCTACGAATATCAATAATGACAATATAAACCAGTTCGTCGATGAAGCCGATCATAGCAAGCCACTTGCGGTCATTTGTTATGGCGGTAAGAGTTCGATGGGTGCTGCTGAGGTGTTGTCTAACGCTGGCTTTGAAACCGTCTATAGTGTTGATGGGGGCATGATGGCCTGGCAATCAACTCACCCCAACGAAATGGAATCCTCTGAGAGTTAAGCCCGATGACGCCTGATAGTTTAACCACTGTCAGTTTCATCAATACAGGCAATCAACCGGAGTTGTTTGCCCGCAAAGTGGTCGTAATCGCTTATACCCTGGAACAAACCCTCAAAGGCAAATGGCGACCACACTTTTTGCTCAGTATCATTTGCCCCAAGCAAAAGCATAAATCACTTGCCCAATGGCATGCAGCCAAGTCATTTCGCTTGCCCTCTGGTTATTCCCTGATCAAGGGCACTCGGGAGATGATGTATGCCGGTCAACGATTCGATATTCCACCGGGCTTTGGTCGCTACTTTAATCCGCGCGTCTGGGATGACAGTTTTCAGGTTGATCGCGCACATCAGGCGATCGTGGCACGCATTGATGGGCTTATGCCCGCGGTGTCCAGCGCACTCCAGGAAGCCAGAGAGGAGGGCGGGATCAGACCTAAGCATATCAAGCAGATGTTTGATTTGGGCGTACACAAAGCCAAACTCGATGAGCGCGATAGTTTATTCCACTGCATAGCAGTCGAACTCAAAGCGTTAGACAATGGCAAAGCGATTGACTCACTCGGGCTGCATTATTTTTCATATCAAGCCTTAAAGTGGGCTAGCCAGTGTCGCATGCGCTATAACATCTCCTTGGTGAGACCATCGCATTTTCAATTTATTAAGCTCTTTAAAGAGCCGTTGCGATCAGTTTATGCCGATCAGGGGCGGCTGCTGACATTTAAAGGGGCAAAGCCGACAGAAGCTTCGCAGGCATCGCTCAAATCAGATTTTAAACGCCTGCTTAAAGCGGCCAGAAAAGGACGTTTTGTGCATGTTAAGGGAGATGAGGAAGGCACCATCAAGCGCATCATAAAACGCTCCAAGCACAGTAGAACCAAGATTAAGCGCTTGAAAAAGATCCTGCAAAACTCAGACTAATACTAGCCCTCGTACTTACCGGTCTTTTTAATTTCGGCATTCATACGCGCAAGCTCAATATCACCACGGATAACAATGTTGGAATCAATCTCGTAATCCAGCTCATTCGAGCGACCACGATAGCGCACAGAATTGAGGATCAATTTAATGGTCTCACGTCTTGCCTGATGCTTATCATCGGATTTAATCACATACCAGGGCGCCTCATCGGTATGGGTTTTTTCCAGTAGTACGCGTTTCTTCTCGGTGAATTCATCCCATAAGTCTTGTGCCTGCAGATCCACCTCGCTCAATTTCCATTGTCTTAGGGGATCATTCTTGCGCCGCTTAAAGCGACGGGCCTGCTCCTTTTTTGACACGGAAAAGTAGAGTTTTAACAACGAGGTGCGGCCACCGTCGAGCATAAAGTTGGTCTCATACGGCACCACTTTTTTCAGGAAGCGTTGATATTGCTCCTGAGTACAGAATCCCATCACCGGCTCTATCATCGCCCGGTTGTACCAGCTGCGGTCGAACATCACTATCTCGCCGGCATGAGGAAAGTGCTCAATGTAGCGTTTCATGTGTAGTTCAGTCTGTTGCTCACGCGTGGGTTTACCCAAAGCAATGACACGATAGCGCTTTTCATTCATGTAGCGCGTGACCCGGCGAATGGTGCCGCCTTTACCTGAAGCATCACGGCCATCGAATAATATGATCATCTTCTTCGATTCCGCCTCCAGATGGCGTTGCAGTTTGATCAACTCAGCCTGATAGGGTTTTAGCTCCTGAGTCTGATAATATTTTACCAATGCTGAACGAAGAATTTTCTTCTTAGTGGCATTATTCATCATGTCCATTGCCGCAGCCGACTTTTGCTCAGGCGTCTCTGTATCATCCTCGTCAAAATCATCCACCAGTGAGCGAATAACCGAGGTCATCCCCTGACTAAACTGAAATTTTTTGTCTTTCTTTTTACCCATAAATATCCAAGCAATTAGTGGCTTATTGAATTAGTGCAGCGGCCGAATTCATCTGCAGACGATTGCCTATGTCAGCGCAATAAAATACTACATCAGGTCGTGAAGAAACTGTGCAAGTTCATTATACGTTGCAATTGTTAAGGTTTGCTTACAAGCGGAATAAATTTTTTCTGTCTCGCGTTGTTACAGAACAGAGACATTTACTATGCGACTGACCCTAGTCATAAATGAAGTGGGTGAACACCAGACTATCGGCATAATTTTCTCCGACCACATCGGTCAGTGCTAATTTGATTTCTTCCAATAGGGCATCACGTATCTCAATTCGCTTGTTGAGATCTTTGATGGTCGCTTCCTCAGTGAAACTCAGATACTCAATCATGACCGCTCGGATCAGGGGCATGTGGTCCTCAATGATGTCACTGGCTGATTTGCCCTCGGCAGTGAGTTGCGCCTGCACCTGTACAAAGCCGGGTTTCTTGCCTTTGGGCCTGAGATAATTAGTGACAATAATGGGTTCAATTTCAACATATCTAATGCCGTCTCTATTAGCGCCCTGGATCGGGTAATTCAGCAACAGGCCAGCACATGCTAGCAATAGATAAACTGGGAATACGATGGTACGACGCAAAATATTAACCTGAAAATTGAATGTCTAATTATTATTCTAGCTCGTGAAATGCGCATTTCAAAGTCATGGATTGCTTTAGCCGGTGAGACATTTCATATACAATGCGCTTTTTCCGCGCTCCGAGTCGGTTTTAACGAGAACATTTTGCAGCAGATAGCCCTCAATCATTGGTATTCCAGAGATCACATTCTTGACAGTGATTTGCCTGCTGAGCATCAACTATGGCTAGCTCATGTTGGCTCGATGACGCGTTTGATGCGGCAACATGCGCAGTCGCAATTTGACCTGACGGTGGTGCGAGAGCAGGTTGGCATGGCGACAAGTCGTGAGTGTGAATTACTGAATATAACCACGGCAGACGTTTATGCGCGCGAGATAGTCATGCTAGTCGATGGCGCTCCCTGGTTATATGCCCGCTCTGTCTTTCCAACGCAGGTCACTGAGCTCGCGGATCAAAGTTTACTTGAATTAGGTAACCAACCATTAGGACGCCTGTTTTTTCACAGTGAATCAGATATCCGTGGTGAGACTAATCCGCGCAGCAGCATAGAAATCGGCTATTTGCCGAAGGAGCATGAATTGTTGCAGGGTGAGATGTTTCCAGTGTCCGTTGAGCAGCCACTCTATGCGCGCCGCTCAACCTTTAGTTATCAAGACATGCCGGCACTGGTACAAGAAGTATTTTTACCGGCACATCCGCTTTATCAGGCCACTTCCTGAGTGACACCGACCTGAAGTTGCTCAAACCAGTCGAGGAAGCGACCGACATCATCGCCTTTGAATACCCGGCCGTGTTGCGGACACATCATTTCAATATCCAGCGCACGCACGCGCTCAACCCAGTCGTTCTTCGCTTGATTCGAAGGCATCCAGCGTTGATGAAAACCGCGCATTTTAGGGATATGAGAATCAAAGTCCTCAACGAATAAAGGCGCATCATCTTCTTCGAGGGCGGCGCCTATATCGCCACTCATCAATATCTTATGCACGGGATCATACACATGAAAGTTACCTGATGAATGCAGGTAATGCGCCGGGACTAACTCCAGAGATAAGCCGTCAATATTAACAGTCATTCCCTTGTCTGCAATTGCGACATATTCCATGTTGTCCATGCCAAAGTGCTTCAGGAAACTCTCCCATAACCATGGCGCATATAATTTTGCATGTGGAACAGCCTGATCCCAGAGTCCTAATGAGGAAATAATGTCTGGATCTTGATGCGAGGCAAAAATATGTTGAATTTGGTCAGCCGGTGAATGGCGTAACACCATGGCAAACATGGTCGAGAACAACTCAATGCCACCGGGGTCCATCAGGAAGGCAGAGTTGGTAGTTTTTACCATGTATTGGTTGGTATCAATGATTTGCTCGGATTTATTCGGATCGCGACCAAACATATACCATGTGGATTCATTATTCTTTGAAAGTACGTGAGACTGCATAGTTGTTCCCTACTAAATGTTCTTGATGATAGATTGCGAACGATCAATGCGTTCTTTTATTTGATTTGTTGAATGAAGAATATCATCGGCGATGACATCCAAACTGGCTTGATATTCCGGTGATTTGGCTGATTCAACCTTGGCATTCAATGCAATGATGCCTGCCGAGCGGATCTCTTGCTGAATATCATTTAAATTGGATATCAAGATATTTAAATTTTTACGTTGTTCGTTGTTGCGTTCAAGTACATCTCGCTTGAGTGCATCGTGCACATTGGTAATTGACTTGGCATGCGTTGCCTCTGGATGTTCCATGACAATTTCAAATTGATCGAGCCCGAATTCCTTGCGCTGAACTTCGGCAGCCATATGGGCAATATCCAGTGCCTGCTTGTTGATTTGTCGAGCGAGTTGAATCGTTGAGGTTGCCAGGTCGTCGATAAAGTCAGTAATGGCCTTAAATCCCAGCACTTTATCCCCGGCACGAACTGCCAGAGCACGGGCATTTTTAGCAATCAGAGACACTTCCTGTGCCTTGCTTGTTGCGAGGTACAATTCACGCGAAATTTTTGCCAAAGCAACATATGCCTGGTTCTGAGATTTTTGCTTTTTTCTGGACGTCATTGATAGATTCCTTATGAAGCCAAAAATTTGAGTAACAATATTTACTACTCTAGTCCATATTCATTAATGGACAACCTTAGAAAGTCATTTTGTTGCAATATCTGCAAAGCCATATCAGATACTGGCTGACCAATGTTAGAAGTCGTGATAATCTTGCCTGAAAATGGCATTTGTCAGCACTACAATCAGCACTACAATGAAAAACTATCTGGCCTTCTTTACAACCTTCAATCTGGATAAGTTAAATGCTTATCTGGAGCTCATGCGGATGCATCGACCGATCGGGATTTTATTGTTGTTATGGCCGACATTGGTATCACTATGGATTGCCGAGCAAGGCTTTCCTGATATTGATTTACTCATGATTTTCTTCGCCGGTGTGGTAGTGATGCGATCAGCGGGTTGCGTGAT
>CAZLIR010000068.1:0-2418 GCA_964559635.1 uncultured Enterobacterales bacterium | reverse complement strand
ATCGCCTTCGTTGCTTCTGAGCAGCCGGTAAACGAGTTGGTGTGGCTCATTTATTTCACTAATCTGATTTGGATTGTGATGTATGACACCCTGTATGCCATGGTTGATCGGGACGATGATTTGAGTGTCGGTATTCGCTCAACGGCAATTTTATTTGGTGATGCTGATCGGATGATTATCGGCATGATGCAGGCGATGACATTGGCCGGCATGCTTATTATTGGTCTGACACAGAACTACGGACTCTGGTATCAGTTACCCATGGTAGGCGTTGCAGGGTTATTTATTTATCAGCAGTTTTTGATTAAAGATCGCCAGCCGGCGAACTGCTTCAAGGCATTTTTGAATAATAATTATGTCGGTGCGGTATGGTTTCTGGCCGTGTTACTACAGTTTCTTATGCAATAGTCAGCATTGTTTTGATCTATCGACTACCGCAGGCGCTGTGACATTGGACTTATGACTATCCGCCTTCAGTATGTTTGCTGCCGAAAAACCCTCGTCGCTGAAATACGAGGCTGACAATAGTACGATGCCGACCGCCAATTGTGAGCCAATCATGAGATGTCTATATGTTGTGTGCGCTAGCATATGACTTACCCCTTTTATCAGAATTAACCTATCCATTTACTAGTATAGACGGTATTTTGAGAAAAAAAGTTTCAAAAAAATGACAAAAAGCGTAAAAATCGCTATTTATGTCGTCTTTCTTGTATCGGGTTGCCGGCAATTGTGCGTATTATGAGCCCTGATATTTCAACTGGAGTTAGCCATGCTATTGCACAGATGGATCCTGATCCTGTCGCTGTTATTACTCACCGGATGTAGCAAATTGACCAAGGAAAATTATCAGCAGTTAAAGGCTGGTATGAGCTACGAAGAAGTCACAGCCATTATCGGTAAAGCTACACGATGTGAGGACAGTCTGGGCACCAATCGTTGTCTTTGGGGTGATGAGAATGGCACCCATGTGAAGATTAACTTTATCAGTGATACGGCGTTGTTATTTTCGCAGAAGGGGTTGCAGTAGCGAGTGACTAGCGAGAGTCACTCACTTTTTAGACTTAGCGATAGTATGGATTTTCACCCGCGTCATGCTCGGTGACATCTTTCACACCAGTCAACTCTCCGGGAAACTTCTCCAGTAGGTTTTTCTCAACGCCTTCTTTCAGGGTGTAGTTCACCATGCCGCAGCCTTGGCAGCCACCGCCGAATTGCAGGATGGCGACACCATCTTCAGTGATCTCAGTCAGGTTCACCATGCCACCATGGGATGCTAACTGAGGATTAACTTCGGATTGCAGTACATAGTTCACGCGATCAGGAAGTGGAGCATCATCATCGACCGCAAGTACTTTGGCATTCGGTGCCTTCAGTGTCAGCTGATAGTCGAGTCCCTCTTTCACGTAGTCAATTTCAGCATCTTGCAGAAAAGGGGCTGAATCTTGATCAATATAGGCATTAAAGCCGTTGAACTCGAGTTTGGTGTCATCGGTTTCAATAGATGAGTCGGGACAAAAGGATACCCCGCATTCCGCGTGAGGTGTGCCCGGGTTCACGACAAACACACGAATATCATTGGTGCTGTCATCTTGACCACCCAGCAATTTAACAAAGTGCTCTTGGGCTGGTTCGCTGATCGAAATCATAATTGTTCTCTGTCTTCAGGTTATCCCCTGATCATGCTGATAAAGGCGCTAAATTCAAGGGGTAGTGGTTAATTATCCACACGGATTTTATCATGTCTAACAGCATAACCGGCTTTTTGGATCTGCTGTTGTATGGCATCACTGAGCAAAAAGGCTCTGAATTGCGCCGCGGTCTGAGGTTGTTTACTGCGCTTGAGGATCACCAGTACCTGTGCCAATTGCGCCTCATCGACCGGCAAGGCCAGACTAAAGGGTGGTCGCTCCGGTGCACTGAAGAGTTGTGATTGCGCAACAATGGCATAGGGAACAGCCCCTATTTGAAAGAAATGCCACACCTGATTGATATTTTCGCCATAGATTAAATCTGGCCGGTGGTTACCTTTGTTAAGCCACTGCTGTGCCGCCATGCCGTAGGGGGCAATCTTCGGATTGGCGATTGCCATACGCCGGCTAGCAAAATTCAGGGGCTTATCGAGTGCAGTACGACTGACGAGTGCCAGTTGCCCAATAGCATAAATCGCCTGTGAGTCTGGCACTGCCAAACCAAGCTCAATGAGGCGTTGAGGACGTGCACTATCAGCGGATAAGAACAGGTCATACGGCGCACCGGCGGCAATCTGCGTGGTGATTTTGCCACTTGAGGCAGAAGAGAAGTCCACCTTCACCCCGGTATCGCGCTCAAATTGTTGGCCGATTGTGCGCGCTGTGGTCAGGAAATTACTTGCCACAGCAACACGCAGTTGTGCGGGCTTTTCGGCCCATGTAACTG
>CAZLIR010000067.1:8049-10406 GCA_964559635.1 uncultured Enterobacterales bacterium | reverse complement strand
GTAAACAAGATGATTGGCAGAGGTTTATGATCACCAAGTCTGAGAATTGTCCAACCTGTCATATTGATAAGGTAAACTAAACCTAAACACACTATAATAGCTTCAGTGCTAGCAAATATTTTTGGGAAAATAGATTAAATGTCAGGAATCCGTATAGTCGGTTTTGTTATTCGATCAGTCATGATGGGCATGATTGCGGCTATCTTTTTATTCCTATTTTTTCCTGAATTACTCAAACCCATCACGGAACCACAACCAGAAGAGATAGCGACAGAGCTGAAATTAGAATCCTACGCCGACATTATTGAGCAGGTGTCGGATTCGATCGTAAACATTCGTCGTTTCAATATTGATAGAAATACCTTTTCTCCGACCCGTGGGAATCTTCGTGTCAGCGGTGGTTCTGGTGTGATTATCAGTGATGTTGGTTATATCGTGACTAATTATCACGTTGTCGCGGGTGCAGAAGAACTCACCGTCGAGCTACGTGATGGACGCACCGCCATACCTCAGGTGATTGGTTATGATGTGGCGACAGACTTGGCAGTGTTAAAAATTAATCTGGATAATTTATCATTTCCAATCATTAACTCAGCCATTAGCAGTAGTGTCGGCGATGTTGTTTTTGCGATCGGTTATCCTTTCGGAGTCGGTCAGGTTTCTACCATGGGTATTGTCAGTTCGATGGGAAGTCAGTTTCGAGTGGCAGAGTATGAGGACTATATCTACGCCGATGTGAGCACCTTCCCGGGTAATTCTGGTGGTGCCTTAATCAATACCAAAGGCGATTTGATCGGTATCGTATCTTCCAGAATCGAAAACACAACGATGAGTTTTGCGATATCAACAAAACTAACCATGGATGTGGTCGAACAGATTGTCGAGAATGGCCGTGTTATTCGAGGTTGGTTGGGTTTCAGTGGCAGTCCACTAAACCGTGAAGACCGTGAGAAGTATGGTGATTCCAGTTATCTGGTCAATGGGATCACGCGTGGCGGCCCTGCTGATCAGGCCGGACTAAGAGTTGATGATATTGTCACGGCTCTTGATGGCAAAACAGTGGCCACTGCGATCGATATGCATCAATTAATTGCCTCGATTGAGCCTGGCAAGACTATCAATTTAGATATCATTCGACAGGAGCAAAAACTGTCGCTTGAAATGTTGGTAGCTGAGCGACCAGAGAGTTCTAATCGCACATTGAACACGCTAAACCGTTAGTTAACCAACCAAAAATTTCTTAGCAGTTTGCCACTCATCCTGAGTATAGGTCTTTATCCCGATTGCATGTAATTCGCCGGAAGTGATCTGTTCATTGAGGTGTTGGTAGATCATCTGCTGACGTTTAACCGGACGCAGGCCTTCGAAACTATCTGAGACTACAGTCACTTGGAAATGACTACCATCGCCAGTGCACTCTGGTATTTCTGCATTTTCGATATTTTGTTCAAGTATGGTGACAATATCTTCGGGTGTCATGACATCCTCAATTAATGTTTAATATTAAAAAGCACACAGCATCAGCCATTTTTTGTCTGTGATTGTGTCTGTAAGTGGTTAATTAGATCGAATTGAGAGAATACCATCTAATTCGGATAAGTCTATCAGCTGTCGCACCTGCTTTGAACAATTGACCAGTTCAATCTCACCATCGGTATTTTTATGCTGTGCAATTAAATTAACCATATAGGCCAGACCAGCGCTGTCGAATAGCTCAAGCCCAGCCAGATCGAGAGTGTAGGATTGTCCTGCACGCAGTGAAACCAGATCGGTCAGCTCGCGCTCGACACTCTCTTTGTTCAAATTCCCATTGACAGAGATAGCATTGTGTTCAGGATCTGTGGTGATAATTGTCACTCGTTGCTGACCTGCTCAGTTTGCTTGTACTCTAACTTAGCAATGACTGTATCTAACCCGTCACGAGAAATACTATTACCAAACTGCGTGCGATTACTTATTACCAGGCTAATGCCCTCAATGACAACATCAATAATCTTCCAACTGTCACGACTACGTTGCATAACATAATTAATCGGTACCGGTTCTCCAGCAGCGAGGTTCAGTTTTGTGCGGATCGTGACCCGACGCTCATTGGCAAAATCCGGTGCTTCCAGATATTCCACCGTTTCATCGGTATACTCGGCAAAGGCATTTGAGTAAAAACGGATCATGTAGCCCTTGAACGCCGCCGCAAAGCGCTTCTTTTGCTCATCGGTTGCTGACCGTGCGTATTTTCCCATGACTTTGCGTGCAATGGTATTCGAGGCAATTTCTGGCAGCAAAACGCGCTCAACAATTTCATTGACGATGGTTTTATCTTCACTAATCGCGTCTCGTCTGTCGCGTAGTTCGGTCAT
>CAZLIR010000067.1:0-8039 GCA_964559635.1 uncultured Enterobacterales bacterium | reverse complement strand
TTTTTGTACTATTATCTGTGGATTTGATTCCGACAATACCGCTGATGAAAGCAGAAATACCGACATAGTTACAAGTTGCTGAATACGTTTAATCATGATCAAATAAACCTCTACAGATCATTACTTTCATTAAATAAGAACTTACCAATCAACTCTTCGATTACCAGAGCCGATTGCGTATCGTATATTCGGTCACCATCCATCAGGAAGAGATCATCCCCCCCAGGTGATAGTGACATAAATTGTTCACCCAAAAGACCCGCTGTGAGAATAGAGGCCGAGGTCTCTGTCGGTAGTTCATCGTACTCGCTAAAGATAGCCATAGTGACCACGGGTGAGAGTGTCTTTTTATCCAGATGAATATCCGAGATGCGACCAATCAGAACACCGCCCATTTTGACGGGTGATTTGACTCGCAATCCACCAATATTATCGAAATGCGCTGTCACAGAGTATGTTTCGCGCTCTGCAGACTCTGATATATTGCTTACTTGCACCGCTAATATCGCGATCGCCGCAAAACCAATCAGGATAAAAAATCCGATAATTATTTCTGTTTGTCTCTGACCCATCAGACAATGTCTCCAAACATTAATGTTGTTAACAGAAAATCGAGTGCCAAAATTGCCAGTGAGGAGTGAACAACTGTTTGAGTCGTTGAACGACTGATACCCTCAGAGGTTGGTACACAATCATATCCCCTGAATACTGCGATCCAGGTTACAAAAAATCCAAATACGCCGCTTTTAATAATGCCATTGATTACGTCATTTTCCCAATCAACAGCACCTTGCATGGCGGACCAAAAGCCACCCGAATCAACACCTAGCCAGTTAACACCGACCAGACTGCCGCCGATAATGGCAATTGCGCTGAATATGGCTGCTAATAGCGGCATTGCAATGATGCCAGCAAAAAATCTTGGTGCAATTATCCTGTGCACCGGATTAACAGCCATCATCTCCATGCTTGCTAATTGCTCAGTGGCCTTCATAAGGCCAATTTCAGCTGTTAGTGCTGAACCTGCTCGTCCAGCGAATAACAGGGCCGCAACCACCGGACCTAGCTCACGCACGATACTCAGAGCAACGAGTGGGCCGAGGGCTGATTCAGCGCCAAATTTAACCAATGTGGTATAGCCCTGAAGACCTAATACCATGCCTATGAACAATCCTGACACAGCAATTATTAACAAAGACTGAACGCCAATGGAATAAAGTTGCACATAGGTCAGATAAACATCTTTAAATCGAGGCAAGCGCAGGATGGATTGCATAAGCAATTGACCTGCTCGACCAGCGGTTGCCACTGTATCCAGCGTTCTCACGCCTAAACTTTGCGCCAACTTGATCATCGCTTCACTGACTCCTGCAAGTCAGCCATGTAATCGTCAGCAGGAAAATGAAATGGCACAGGGCCATCGGGACTACCTTGCATAAATTGACTGACTGTTTCGGAGCTATTCTGATTGAGTTCCTCAGGCGTACCTTCAGCCATCACTTTACCCTGTGCAAGGACATAACAATAGTCAGCAATTGATGTCACTTCGGCAACATCATGTGATACCACCACCGAGGTTAATTTCAGTGATTTATTGAGTGTATTAATCAACTTCATCAACACGCCCATCGAAATCGGGTCTTGTCCGGTAAAGGGCTCATCATACATGACCATTTCCGGGTCCAATGCAACCGCTCTGGCGAGTGCAACACGCCGTGCCATACCGCCGGAAAGTTCAGAGGGCATCAAATCTTTGGCACCACGTAAACCAACGGCATTAAGCTTCATCAGCACGATCGTGCGTATAATCGAGCGCGGTAAGTTGGTGTGCTCACGTAGTGGAAAAGCGACGTTGTCAAATACGCTTAAGTCGCTGAATAAGGCGCCACTCTGAAACAGCATGCCCATTTTCTGACGCGCGTTATAGAGTTCTTTTTGTGGCATCTTATGAATATCTTCACCATGAAATAATATTCGCCCACCGTCAGGTTTCAGCTGAGCGCCAATGAGTTTTAACAGGGTGGTTTTACCGGTGCCACTAGGCCCCATAATAGCGGTAGTTTTGCCGGCCATTATCGTTAAATTAAGACCATTGAATATCGCCCGCTCTCCGCGGTGATATGTCATGTTCTCAACTTGGATTAGTGGTGTATCTGTCATTTATGTATTACCAGACATCAAAAGACCTATCAAAGCGGCATTATACGGAGTTTTAAGGCCATACAATACGCCTCGTAGTCGGAAAGAGTAACACAATGTAACTATTGGCATAAAAAATGCGGAAATCTTTGTGACTTTAGGGTATGCTTTGGCGCCTTCGTGGTTAATGTGAGTAATCGTTAATCAGTTAACAGCCTTACTCGATGTAATTCTTGAATAGGAAATACTGTAGCCGTACTATGTTATTCATACCTAATATGCCTAATTTTAGAGCACAATAAACTGTCCATCCCATGTTGCTAAACTTCGCCCTCATCTTTATCGGTATCGCACTTTTGGTATGGAGTGCAGATAGATTTACTGATGGTGCTTCGGCATTAGCACGGAACTTTGGTGTATCACCTCTCATCGTTGGACTCACAATTGTGGCCATTGGTTCCTCGGCACCGGAAATATTTGTCTCAGTGACTGCCAGCTTGGCCGATAGTCCGGGGTTGGCGATAGGTAATGCCATCGGCTCAAATATAGCCAATATTGCCCTTGTACTGGGGGTTACTGCGATTATCTCGCCGTTGCAGGTTAACTCAAATGTCATTCGTCGTGAATTTCCAATATTAATCGCGATCACCCTGTTGGCTGGCGTGGCATTGTGGGATGGCCACTTAAGTTTTCTTGATGGATTATTATTAGTGAGTGGATTGTTTCTATATCTGGTGTGGATTGTCCGCACAGCGATGAAGACCAAACAAGATGATTTAATGTTGACCACACTCATGGATGAATTACCCGATGGTATGCCGACTAATCGCGCGGTTATTTGGGTAGTAATTGGCTTAATCTTACTCCCGCTGAGCTCACAAATCCTGGTCAACGGCGCCTCTGGTATTGCGGTTCACTTTGGTGTCAGTGAATTTATCATTGGTGTCACCATTGTCGCACTCGGAACATCCTTACCTGAACTCGCAGCCTCAATTGCCAGCGTCCTGAAAGGTGAACATGAACTGGCAATCGGTAATGTCATCGGCTCAAATATATTCAATATTCTGGGTGTGCTGGGTATTGCTGGTATCATCCATCCTATCTCTGTCGATCAGGCGGTGCTTTATAAAGACTACGCATTAATGCTGTTCTTAACCTTTGTAATGTTGGTCATGGCCTATGGTTTCCGCGGGCCCGGTAGCATCAAGCGCGGAGAGGGCATCATTCTGTTTTTAATCTACATTACCTTCCTATTCACACAATAACCATTGCTCTTCCATCATTGCGCATGCTAGCCAATGCATCATATACTTTAGTTTTACGTCGGAGTGATTTGTGACAGAAAAGATTAAATTTACCGAACTCGCCAGAGAAGTCCTGTTAATTGAGTCTGAGGCGGTGTCAGCCCAGCAGCAATGTCTGGATGATAACTTTGATAAGGCCTGCGAAATTTTACTCAATTGTCAGGGACGCGTCGTTGTGACTGGCATGGGAAAGTCTGGCCATATTGGCAGTAAATTAGCTGCAACACTGGCGAGTACCGGGACGCCGGCTTTCTTTGTTCATCCGGGTGAAGCGAGTCATGGTGATCTGGGCATGATCACAAAGCATGATGTGGTAATGGCCCTGTCATTCTCAGGTGAAACCGGAGAAATACTGAGTTTAATGCCAGTTATCAAACGCCTCGGTGTTCCACTTATAGCCATCACTGGCGCAGCTACTTCGGCACTGGCAACACTGAGTGATGTGCACTTACATATTCAGGTCAAAAAAGAAGCCTGCCCCATGAATTTGGCTCCGACAGCCAGTACTACAGCAACCCTGGCACTGGGCGATGCGATCGCTGTGTCATTGCTGACAGCGCGTGGTTTTAAGAAAGAAGATTTCGCACTTTCTCATCCCGGCGGCAGTCTTGGCCGGCGATTATTACTGCATGTTGATGACATCATGCACAGTGGCGAGGATTTCCCGGCGGTCAGTGAAGATATTTTAATCAAGGATGCCTTGCTCGAGATGACACGCAGCCGTTTGGGAATGACGGCGATTATTTCAGGAACAGGCGACTTATTAGGCATCTATACCGATGGTGATTTACGTCGCACACTCGAAGCTCAGGTGAACGTTCATGAGATGACCATTGCCGATGTCATGACGCGTAGTTGCACAACGGTGACTCAGGGAACGCTGGCATTTGAGGCGCTACGAATTATGGAACAAAAGAAGATTAATGGACTCATAATAGTCGATGAGCAAAATAAACCAGTCGGTGCGCTTAATATGTATGATCTACTGAAAGCAGGCGTTGTGTAATGAGTTTCACAAGCGAGATATATCAAAAAGCCAAGCAGATCCGGTGTTTGATATGTGATGTCGATGGTGTGCTCACCGATGGTAGTGTCATTCTCGATAATCAATCAGGTGAACAAAAAGCCTTCAATATCAAAGATGGATTGGGCATCAAGCTGATGCAGAACAATGGTATTGTGGTTGCCATTATTACTGGCAGAAACTCCCCGGTGGTTACTCGACGCATGGCTGAGCTGGGTGTGGAGCATACCTATCAAGGACAGGGCAAAAAAATCGCTGCATTTGATGAGCTCATTAGCAAACTTGGCATTACAGCCGATCAGGTTGCCTATGTTGGTGATGACTTACCCGATTTACCCCTGATGAAACGTTGCGGTATTGGCTTTGCGCCAAGTGATGCGGCTAGTTTCGTGCAACAGAAATCTGATTACTTATTAGAAACCAAGGGTGGTCGTGGTGTAGTTCGTGAAATTGCTGAGTTGCTACTGGCGACACAGGGTAAACTAGATGCGATTCACCAAGAGTATTGGGACGCATGAATATCAGACGTCGATACATCTTTGTTCCTCTGTTAGCCGCTATTGTAGTTGCCAATTTATACAAGGATGAATCGTCTCAGATAGATCGCTTGCAGGTTCCGGTCGATACCAATGAATTACCTGACTACTACATGGAACAGTTGAGTATTAAATTGTTCAATGATGATGGTCAATTGAAAGCGTCAATCAATAGTCCAACGTTAATCCACTATGCATCGCAGTCACAGGCTGAAATACAGGAGCCTGAGATTCAACTCTATACCGTAAATAATCAGATGTGGAACTTACAGGCGGTGAGGGGACGTATTCTGGATGAATCTCAAGACATAGCGCTTGAGCAGGATGTGACCATTAGTCTGTCGCAGGATAATAACAATCCACTAAACTTCACAACCAATAATCTGTTTTATGAATTTCTGGCTCATAGAGCGTGGAACGATAGCCCAGTCACCTTTGCAACAGCTTTGGCGAATGGCTTTGCCAATGGGATGTTAATAAATCTGGATACAGAAACCTTTGAATTGAAAAATCGGGTGGAGGTGCGTCATCAAAACTAACCTCTTAGCCATTATCACGCTGCTGTCAGTGAGTTTAGCCATGAACTCTTCTGTTGTGCTGTCTATGGAGTTGAACGAGGTGGAAATTGACGCTGATCAACTCTCAACCAACTTTGTCACCTCTGAAAGCAGGCTTGAAGGTAACGTCATTCTGCGTCATCAGGGTATGGTATTGCGTTGTGGTCTGGCAGAAATATTTCCTAAATCTGAGACAAACAACTCGCCGCGTTATGAGTTAAGTAAGCAATTGGCTCTGGTACAGGAAACCACTGAGTATAGTCTGAGTGCGCAAGCGGGTGAGGCTATATATCTTCCCACTCAAGATCAGTTGACGCTAAAAGAAAAGGTATATTTCCAATATAATCAGGCGACGGACGGTTTTCTGATAGAGGCTGAAAACTTAAAGATTATTCTGAAAGAGGGTACGGTAAGTCAGTTGATTTCCAGCGGTGCTCCATCACGATTCTCACAGACGGTCTCTGATAAGACCGTCGTCATTGAGGCTAAAGGAATTAAGTGGGACACTGATAGCCGCATAGCCACGCTTGAAGAGGCGAGTTTAGACGATGGTGCGACCACCTTCAGTGCCAGCATGATCGAATACAATACAGCCACAGGTGCGATATCTGCTCAGGGACGCGGAGATGATCGCCCCAAGTATCGATTCAATAGTGCCACCGAAAAGCAGGAAGACGACGATAATGACACTTAAAGCAACCGGATTAGCCAAACGATATGGTGATCGATGGGTCACATCGAATGTCACACTTGAGCTCTCAAGTGGTCAGGTTGTTGGTCTGCTCGGTCCCAATGGTGCCGGTAAGACTACGTCATTTTATATGATTGTTGGACTGGTTGAAGTTGATCAGGGACAGATCATGCTCAATGATGAGGACATCACCGACTTGCCAATGCATGAGCGTGCTCGTCGTGGAATTGGTTACTTACCTCAGGAGCCATCAGTTTTCCGCATGCTCTCAGTGGAGGATAACATCATGGCAATACTGGAGACGCGAGATAACCTTGGTGAAGAGGAGCGCTACAAGGCTCTTGAATCACTTCTTGAAGAATTTAATCTTACCCATATTCGTTCTAGTCTGGGTATGAGCCTATCCGGTGGTGAGCGTCGTCGGGTTGAAATTGCAAGGGCACTGGCTGCCGATCCGAAAATCATTCTGCTCGATGAACCATTTGCCGGTGTCGACCCCATCTCAGTCGGAGATATCAAAGAGATTGTCGAACATCTCAAGAATCGAGGGTTAGGTGTCTTGATAACCGACCATAATGTTCGCGAAACGCTGGATGTCTGCGAGAAAGCCTATATTGTTCAGGAGGGTCATGTGATCGCAGAAGGCGACGCAGACAGTATCTTGGCCAATAAAAAGGTGCGTGACGTTTACCTCGGCGAAAACTTCAAACTCTGAGAGTTCCTGAGCAATACCTGTCAAGAAAAATATTGCACAATATTTTGATCTCAAATAAGGTGAAAGAGTCATTTTTGTTCTAAAATAGACTTGTGAACTATACAAAGACAACACTTAATGAAGTAACAGTGTTTACCGGTAAGTATAACCATTAACTCATGAAGCCTAGCCTACAACTTAAAATTGGTCAGCAACTGACGATGACGCCTCAGCTACAGCAGGCGATTCGTTTGTTACAACTTTCCAGTCTTGAGTTACAAAGTGAAATTCAAGAAGCGCTCGAATCAAATCCCATGCTGGAGATGAACGAAGAGGGCCAAGCGAAAGAATCCAATAGCGAGGCAAAAAATGGTAAGGAAACCGTTCAGGAACACGAAAGTACCATATCCACCGATCAGGCGCTGCAGCAAGAGAACGTAAAACAGGATTTACCTGTAGATACCCAATGGGAAAACTGGGATGCTGCACCACCGTCGAGTGGCACGAATTTTCAGTCCGACCGTGGTGATTTTCAAGATTATCAAGGACAGACCACGGAATCACTTCAGGATCATCTGTTCTGGCAGATGAATCTCACACCATTCACTGAGCGTGATATTGCCATTGCTACCGCCATCATTGATTCGATAGAGGACGATGGTTATTTGTCATCATCTTTGACCGATATTCGTGACAGTCTCGGTACTGATATTATGCCGGTACCCGAGGGCGATGAAGAGACAATTGAACAAGAGCTCGATCTTCAAGAGCGTGAGATTCTTGCTGTGTTACGACGTATTCAGTGCTTTGACCCTGTTGGGGTAGGGGCACGTGACTTACATGAATGTCTATCAATACAGCTGGCTAAATTTGATGAAAATCTAAGTGAGTATCAGGATGCTAAATTATTATTAGAGCAGCATTTCGATGATTTGGGATCGCGCAATTACAAGCAGATCATGCGCAAAACTAAATTTACCGAGGACCGTTTGCGTTCGGCATTGCAACTGATACAGACGTTAGATCCAACACCCGGAAAAGCAATTTCTGATGTAGTGGCTGATTATGTCACACCCGATGTGTTCGTTTTTAAG
>CAZLIR010000066.1:0-10441 GCA_964559635.1 uncultured Enterobacterales bacterium | reverse complement strand
AAAGAATCAGCCTATGGTGCGGGTGCTCGTGAAGTGTATCTGATTGAAGAACCAATGGCGGCAGCAATCGGTGCCGGTATGCCTATCAGTGAAGCCCGAGGCTCTATGGTGGTAGATATCGGTGGTGGAACGACTGAAGTTGCGATCATCTCACTCAACGGTGTGGTCTATTCTGAATCTGTGCGCATTGGCGGTGACCGTTTTGACGATGCCATCATTGACTATATTCGCAAGAATTATGGCACGGTGATTGGTGAGGCTACCTCTGAGCGAATCAAGCAAGAGATAGGTACCGCATTCCCCGGTAATAAAGTACTGGAAATCGATGTCCGTGGTCGCAATCTAGCCGAGGGTGTGCCACGTTCATTCACCATCAATTCGAATGAGGTACTTGAAGCGCTGCAGGATCCTTTGTCGGGCATCGTCCGGGCAATTAAGGCTGCACTAGAGCAATCGCCTCCAGAGTTAGCGGCAGACATCTCAGAGCGCGGTATGGTTCTGACAGGTGGTGGTGCCCTGCTACGTGATTTAGATCGACTATTCAGTGAAGAAACAGGACTGCCAGTGATTGTCGCCGAGGATCCACTCACCTGTGTAGCCAGAGGTGGTGGTATCGCTCTTGAAATGATCGACAAGCATGGCGGAGATGTCTTCTCCTACGAATAACGGATAGGAGTTAAACATCAAAACCATATTCAGCAGCGGGCCTTCTCAACCAATACGTCTTGGGATTGTACTGCTGCTGTCATTCACGCTAATCTTTTCAGATACTCAACGTCAGCAAACCTCAACGATTCGGGTTTTCATCGCTACTGCGATTAGTCCCTTGGAATACATCGTCAGCTTACCTTCAAGTGTTTTTGCCTGGATAGATGAACACCTGACCAGTCGTACAGAACTCCTCGATGATCTTAAGACGCTCAAAGACGAGCGTGTGCTACTGCAGGCTCAGGCCCAGACCATGGTCGCTTTAGAAGCTGAAAATGCCAACCTGCGAGCACTACTCGGTTCCATGGAGCGTAAGCGAAGTAAACGTACTGTCGCAGAAATACTCAATGTCGATTCCGATCCTACGCAGCATCTCGTGACGGTCAACAAGGGCACAAATGATGGTGTCTATCTGGGACAACCAGTGCTTGATGCCCGAGGTGTGCTTGGACAAGTGGTAGATGTATCACTCATGACCAGTAAAGTATTACTCATCACCGACCATAGTCATGCGATTCCCGTGAAGGTATTGCGTAACGGTATCCGTGCAATTGCTAAAGGCACTGGCAAGCCTAATCAATTATTGCTGGAGCAACTCCCTCATACAACCGATCTTAAGGCGGGTGATGTTCTAATTACATCCGGACTGGGAATGCGTTTCCCTGATGGCTTTCCCGTGGCAGTGATTAATGAATTTAATAGTGACTCGGGTAATCCATATGCCTCAGCATCGGCAACTACCAGCACTGATCTATCACGAAGTAGACTGGTTATCTTGCTCTGGCCAGAACTGATGGCAAACACTCAAGGGACTGGTGTCGATGGCAACTAATTCATCCGGCACAATTACCCTGATCATCACCATTCTGTTTGGTTTGGCGTTACAGATCCTGCCAATGCCTGACAGTATGGAATGGTGGCGACCGTCTTGGTTATTAATTACCATGATTTACTGGGTCATGGCTCTTCCGAACCGTATCGGCATTATCACCTGTTGGATTGTTGGCTTAGTGTTCGATGTCAGTCAGGGAAATCATTTGGGTATTCACGGCGCGACGTTCGCAATATGTGCCTACATTGTCTTTACGCTTAATAAACGTTTACGTTTATTCACTTTATGGCAGCAGTCAGTTTTTATAGCATTGCTGGTAGGGTTTGACCTGGTCGTCTCACTTTGGGTTGAGAACTTTATTGATTATCGAGTTCGTAGTGCAGCCTACTGGCTACCCATTCTCAGCAGTGCCATTGTCTGGCCGATATCCTTTATACTGCTAAGACACATAAGACGCAGTTACCATATTCGATAGCTAAGATCATGATGAAAGAAGAAGTGCTCATAAATGCCACACCTCGGGAGACCCGCGTTGCGATAGTCGAGAATGGTATTGTGCAGGAACTCATGATTGAACGCAGCAGCCATCGAGGCATTGTTGGCAATATCTACAAGGGTAAAGTGGTACGAGTGTTACCCGGTATGCAGTCTGCCTTCGTCGAAATTGGTGCTGAACGAGCCGCATTTCTGCATGTGTCCGATATCTTTCAAACAGAGTCTGATGATCAACCTAAGATTGATGATATTACCCAGCTCATTGCCAATGGTGACGAACTGGTGGTTCAAGTTGTCAAAGATCCAATTGGCACTAAAGGTGCGCGACTCTCAACGCAAATCAGTCTCGCCTCGCGATATGTGGTGTTCATGCCACAGAGTAAACACATAGGTGTATCTCAGCGTATTGAGCACGAAGAAGAACGTGAGCGGCTGAAAGATATCATTGAACAGTGTGATGAAGCGCAAGGTGGCTACATTATTCGAACCGCTGCCGAATCTGTTGAGCAGGATAAGATTCACGCAGATATCAAATTTTTGAATAAACTATGGCAGCGTCTGGAGCGCGCGAAATCAGAGGTTAAGCATGGCAAGATTATCCATGAGGATCTTTCACTCCTGGTGCGCACCATGCGTGATATCGACATAAACCATATTGAGAGTATTCGAGTAGATTCCAGGGCCTCATTCAAAAAAATCTCAGATTTTGTCACAGAGTTTATTCCGGAAGTGGCTCCGAAATTAGAGCTGTATACCGGGGATCGACCTATTTTTGATCTCTACAACATCGAGGATGACATTCAAAAAGCCCTTGAGCGTGATGTGCAACTTAAATCAGGTGGCTATTTGATCATTGATCAAACCGAGGCGATGACAACGATAGACGTAAATACCGGTGCCTATGTCGGACACCGGAATCTTGAAGAGACTATATTTAAAACTAACCTCGAAGCAGCCAGCGCACTAGCCCGGCAATTGCGACTACGTAATCTTGGCGGCATCATCATCATAGATTTTATTGATATGGTTGATGAGGAGCACAAAAGACAGGTGATACGCACACTCGAGAAAAGTCTCGTGAAAGATAATGCCAAGACACAAATATCGGAAATCTCGATGCTTGGCCTGGTAGAAATGACGCGTAAACGTACTCGGGAGAGTTTAGAGCGCACCCTTTGTGAGCCTTGCCCAGAATGTAATCAACGGGGCACCATTAAGTCTGTTGAAACAGTATGTCTGGAGATTTTTCGAGAGATTCTTCGCTCTGAGCGAGCCTTTGGTGGGCAGAAATTTCTGGTAATGGCTAATGAGAATATCGTTGAGTTTCTCCATGACCAAGGCTCATACATGGTCGTTGAGTTAGAAGACTTTATCGAAAAACCCATTGAATTTAAGATCGATTACCTTTACTCGCAAGAAAAATACGATGTGGTATTGATGTAGATTACTATGAAAAAAGTATTATCTACTCTGCTATATCGTATCTGGTTAGTGAGTGCATCACTCATTATCCTGTTTGCGGCACTGATCAGTATCGGTCGCGCCCTATTACCCTATGCCAATACCTATAAGAGTGATATTGAGCAGGCGCTCAGCGAACGTCTTGGTCAGCAAGTAAGTATTGGTAGTATCAGTTCGAATTGGAAGTCACTTGGTCCATCGATTACCATGCGCGGTGTCGATATCAAGGACACAATATCGCTGCAATCAGTCAGTGCCGACATTAAAACCATCCCATCATTGTTTTATCAAACGCTCATCACCGAAAATCTGGTCATCGAAGGGATCAATATTTATATAGAGCAACAGCCCGATGGCACCATGATCATAGATGGTCAAAGCACACAACTAACTACTGAAGATAGTGAACCTTTCGATTACGGTATTTTACAAGACTGGCTTCAGAGTCAGACCGAAATCACCATAAGCGAGGCAACCATCCAGTTTAACCTTCGCAACGAGGACAGTTTCCCGATCAATATATCTGAGATGCGCTTCAGTCGTGGCGTGGATATGTATCAGCTACAGGGATTTACGCAATTACCCGGCGATAACCGAATTGATTTTGCCCTAGAAGCTGATGGTTTACTAACCAACCCGGATACCAAAGCGCAACTATTCATAGACTCACATGAGCTAGATTTGACGGAACTCCCACTGGGAGCCTTTTGGCAGGAAGCCCGTATTGTTGACGGTACAGTCAAATTAAATGCCTGGGTCGATTGGTCTGAACTGCGTTTTAGTAAAGCCATAGCGACACTTGATTTGCTCGACTTCCAAATGACTCTTCAGGATGCGCCTCAAGGCAACATTAATAAGCTCTCCAGTCAATTACAGTGGCAAGCATACGATGATGGTTGGCAGCTACAAACCAATAACGCTGAAGTTGTCAGTAATGACCGCAGTTGGCCCTCACCCTTTGTCCAGTTACGTATGCGACGTGGCGAAAACTATACGGAAGAATATTACCTACGCTCTACCCGCATGGATGTCGGTGTATGGGCGGATCTGTTATTGGCAAAACAAGATTTGGAGCCGCAATTACGCACCCGTCTGCTGGCCATGGACCCTCAGGGATTTTTGGATGCGGTGCAGATTGATGCTGTTACAAACGCTTCCGAGTTGGTTGATTTAAATCTGACCGCACGATTCTCTGAACTTGGTTTCAAGTCATATGGCGCCGCTCCAGGCGTGAACAATATGGCAGGTCAGGTACAGTTGTTTGAAGATTCTGGCTCACTCTATCTTGATAGTCGTTTCGCTGAGTTTACCGATCCGCAACTGTTTCGTTGGGAACTACCACTGGATTATATAAACACCAATATCGGTTGGACCATTTCAGACGAGACTGTCGAGTTAGAAATTAAACACTTCACCAGTCATATCAATGGTGCGAAATTAAAATCTGATGGCCGCATCTCAATTCCTCTTGCAGATACTGAAGTACAGATGGACATCTATGCTGAGCTCACCGATGGTGATATGAGTAACACACCTAAGTTTCTGCCCTATGGCATCATGAAGCCTGATCTGGTCGAGTATCTTGATAATGCGATTGGGTCAGGTACGCTCACGGATGTTAAAGTGCTTTTGCGCGGTAGCGGTGACACCTTCCCCTATCAAGATTTTACCGGCGTGTTCGCCATTCACGGCAAGGTGCTTGATTCGACCTATACTTTTGAGCCGAGTTGGCCCTCACTTAATAACATGAATGCCGACTTGTGGTTTATCGGTAATGGTATGGACATCAAGGTTAGCTCAGCACAGTCATATGAACATCAGATTAATAGTGCCCGGGTAGCTATTGAGGACTTCAATCAAAAACCTTCAATATTGCTGATTGAGAGTCGCAGTGAGGGCAGTTTAAGCGATGCGGGCGATTACATCCAGAACAGTCCACTCTCGGAAGATATCTCACCAGTCCTTGAGACATTAGATCTCAAGGGTCCGTTCGAACTCGATTTGGATATGATCATTCCACTGGGAGATAGCGATGAGAAGATCGCGGGTGAGATCAGAGTCAATGATGCCTTGGTGCATGTTAAAGCGATTGGGTTAGATGCTGAGGCTGTTAACGGTAGCCTGCAAATTAATGGCAAATCGGTTACATCAAAAAATTTATCAGCCAATATTCTCGGCGGTGCAAGTCGGGTTACCTTAGCTCAGACAGGAACAGACACCGGGGTAACAACCGAAATTACATCCCTTGGTGATATTACTCTAGCTGCTGTTTATGAAACCTTTTCTGAAATTATCCCAACCGGTCTCGAAGGTGCTACTGACTATACCGCCGTGGTGAGTATCCCTGCCGGAGATAGCGGTAATTTTAGCGTCACAGTAGACACCAGAACAATCGGGATGACCTCCAACATTCCACACCCACTGTCTAAAACAGCCGACGTGGGTTTACCCCTGAAACTACTCTACCAACAAACTGCGCCTAACGAATCGCTACTCTCAATTAACTGGTTAGATAAATTTTCCCTACTCTCAGCCTACCTTGATGGCGAGATGACCTCAGGGGTGATGGCGATGGGTACCAATGACGTCTCACTACCTAATCACTCAGGCGTTGCAATAACAGGTGTCGCAGATACGGTTGATCTGGTGGCATGGTTAGATTATTTATCCGACAGGGAATCGACCATTAGCGATGGTGAGGAATCAGACTTTACCAATTTCTATCTCGATAACTTATCAATTCAACAGCTTAATTATTTCTTTTTAACGTTAAATAATACCAATGTTTCAGGTGATCTCGGTCAAGAGCAACTTGAGTTTAATCTTGAGGGCGACGATATCAATGGCCAAATCACAGTACCATTACCCTTTGGCCAAACGCCCATAAATATTGCCCTGGATAAACTAGCGATTGTTGATCAATTCGCCGATGAAGAAACAGATGAGACCGAGTCTGATAAACAGGCTGATGCTGAACCACTTCCGGCAATCAACCTCAGTTGTAGACAATGTCTGTATGCCGGAATTGAATTGGGTAGCACTGAAGCTGTATTGCAGCCACTAGAGCGCGGAAATCAGGTGTCGATTACCATTGGTACAGATAACATCTTAAGTATGGATATTGATGCCCAGTGGCAATGGGTTGAGGATGAGGTTGTTACCGAACTAGATGGTACGGTAAAAACCCAAAATTTGGGTCGCTTGCTAGATATCCTGCATCAGGATGCTGGTATCCGTGACACGCCGATGGAAATCACTGGCAAATTATCATGGGTTGGTGACCCTAGTATGTTTAATACTGTCAGCCTTTCCGGAGACTTGTCTGTTGAGGGCGGCAAGGGTAGTCAAAAAACACTGAGCGATCGCCAAGCACGAATATTTTCCTTATTTAGTTTAGGCTCCATTGCTCGTAAACTGACACTCGATTTCTCAGACCTATTTCAGGACGGCTTCTTCTACACTGGCCTAAGTGGCGATTTGAACTTTAATCAGGGCACCATGAAAACCGAAGATATACAGGTTCGTGGTACCTCAGCCGATGTACAGGTGAAAGGAAATATTAATTTCGCATCAAATACCATTGAGCAGTGTATATTGGTTACACCTGATTTGAGCAGTAGTCTACCTGTGCTGGCCGGTTGGGCCATTGAACCGATGACAGGATTTCTGGTGTTTGTCATGAGTAAAATCTTCGAACCTGCCATTAATGTTGTTACCAGCATTCAGTATCAGGTCGAGGGAAGTTTTGATGATCCAACAGTGACTGAAGTCGGTAAATCTACCGGTAAAGCGACCATTAGTGAAGATACAGAAAATCCCAGTATTACTGTCGAGGCTGAGCAAAAAACCTTCAGCTGTGATGGTGAATTTAATTAAATTGCATTCGGAATGAATTAATGAACAACGAGATTATTACCCATTTTTGTGACCTATCTGGTACCGATTGGCCAACGATGGAGACACAAATGGGCCGCTTAATGAAACCCGGTATTGACTATGCAGATATGTATTTTCAACAGACCATTTATGAATCCTGGACTCTGGATGAATCCATCGTCAAATCGGGTAGTTATAATGTTGAGACTGGCGTAGGTATCCGCGCGATTAGTGGCGAAAAAACCGGCTTTGCCTACTCGGAGGCGTTATCAGAATCAGACATTGCGCGGGCAGTCACTGCAGCCGCGAGTATCGTGCAACAGGACCAGACAGTCAATGTATCCTCATCAAGTACTGCAGTGACAGCCCCTCAGCGTTATCAGGCGCTGGATCCAATATTAAGCATCAGCGACGAAGAAAAAATAGCCCTACTGAAAGCACTTGATAGCTATGCTCGGGATAAAGATAAGCGAATAATTCAGGTCAATGCCAGTATCTCTGCCAGTTATGAGCGAGTATTAGTCTATGGCAGTGATGGTACCTTGGCGACTGATATACGCCCTCTTGTCAGACTAGGAGTTTCGGTCATTGCTGAGCAAAACAATCGACGCGAATCAGGCAGCTCTGGTTCGGGTGGACGCTATAGCTTAGAAGCCTTTATCAATCGCAATGGTCACTCTGTGGCTTCTGAGCTTAGTCAGGCATTGGTTGATGATGCCGTAGCTCAAGCACTGATTAATCTGGAAGCAATCGATGCTCCTGCAGGCGTTATGCCGGTGGTATTAGGCAATGGTTGGCCTGGTGTTTTACTTCATGAGGCGATTGGGCATGGTTTGGAAGGTGACTTCAATCGTAAAGGGTCATCCGCATTCAGCGGCCGAATTGGTGAACAGGTTGCCTCAGAGCAGTGCACCATCGTTGATGACGGCACACTGGCCGATCGCAGAGGATCATTGAGTATCGATGACGAGGGAACACCGACTCAGTGCACAACACTGATTGAGAACGGTATTCTCACTGGTTATATGCAGGACAAACATAACGCCAGACTGATGAACACTCAATCTACCGGCAACGGGCGAAGAGAATCCTATGCCCATTTACCTATGCCACGCATGACAAATACCTACATGCTTAATGGCCAGTATGAGCACGACGAGATCATCGCCTCGGTTAAAAAAGGCATTTATGCCAGCAATTTTGGCGGTGGACAGGTCGATATTACCTCAGGAAATTTTGTCTTTTCAGCGAATCAGGCCTACTTGATTGAGGATGGCAAACTGACTGCTCCCATTAAAGGCGCAACACTGATAGGTGATGGTCCCAGCGTATTAACCAAGGTAAGTATGGTTGGTAACAACCTTGCGCTCGACAGGGGTGTTGGCGTCTGTGGTAAGCAAGGTCAGTCGGTGCCTGTTGGCGTCGGTCAGCCAAGTCTGAAAGTGGACGAACTCACTGTGGGTGGAACAGCTGCCTGATCAGTCTTCGTGCTAGTCCTCTACCGCCTGTTTGATCAGTTGAAATATTAGTCGGAAGGCCTTGGTTTTCTGTGCCGGCTTCTTTGCGGTTTTATGTAGACGAAGTTGTTGCCGCAATCCCTGAATATCAGCATTCGGATATTCACTGATAAATTCTGTTAGCGCCTCAGGACTCTCGATCAGTTTTTCACGCCATTGTTCAAGCGCGTGAAATTGGGCATTCGCCTCTTGTGCAGGTGCATTCTGTAATTCGATGGCTTGATAAAGTGCCTCTGTATCAAAGGAGCGTAAAACCTTGGCGATAAACAACAGCTCTCGACGAAGCCCACCGCGTTTAGTGATCTTTTTAGCGCGCTGAATGGCTTCCATAAGGTTGGCTGGAATTGGCAACTGTGCAAGATCACCATCAGACATCTCCACTAAATCCTGACCGAGTTTATGTAGCTCCTTCGCCTGACGCTTTAATTCTGACTTACTGACCCATTCATCGTCTTCAAGATTGGGATCAGCGCTGTTATTAGCACTAATGGCTAACTCCTTAACACTATTTAGCTAGCAGTTGGTTTATAATATCATCCTTGCATATTCACTAGAAACTTTATCATTACATGACACAAGCTGAACATATTGATGCGCTAGATATCCCAGAGGAAAAGAAAGCGCTCGAACAAACGCTGGCAAGCATTATCCATCAGGCAGAGCATGCAGGGGCTACCGCCTGCTCGGTCTCGGTCAGTAAAGTATTGGGGCTCTCCAATAGTGTTAGAAATCAAGAAATCGAAACATTAGAGTTTAATCAGGACTTTGGCTTTGCAATCACTGTTTATGTTGACCAGCAAAAAGGCCATGCCAGTACTTCAGATACCAGCGATGCATCTATCAAACGCACCGTTAACGCAGCTATTACCATTGCCAAACAAACCGGTGCTGATCCTTATGCCGGTTTAGCCGATGCCGACTTAATGGCAACTGATATTCGTGATCTATCACTCGATCACCCTATCGGTCTGACACCGGCAATGGCTGAGGGCTATGCCATGGAAGCTGAGCAGGCGATGTTAGATGGTCAGGTCACCAGCGATGGTGTGACCTTTGCATCACACAGAAGTATTCATGCCTATGGTAATAGTCATGGCTTTATTAACAGTCATGTAAGTAGTCGACATGTGTTGAGTGCTGTTGGCTTAGCGACTGATGATCATGGCATGCAGCGGGATTATTACTATACTGTTGGTCGTCATATTGATCAGCTCACCAGTGCCCAAGAGGTGGGTCAAATGGCAGCCGAGAGAACGCTGAAAAGACTCAATAGTCAGACGATTAAAACCGGTCAGTATCCCATCATCATGAGTCCAGAAATTAGTGCCGGTTTCATTAGCCACATAATGTCAGCGATTAATGGCTCTAAACAGTATCGTAAATCATCATTTTTACTCGATCAGATTGGGCAAAAAATACTCCCTGAATTTGTCAGAATTGATGAGCGACCCTTTATCGAAAAAGCACTTTCAAGTCGCTGTTACGATACCGAGGGGGTTGCTACGAGAGAGCAAGACTTCGTGACAGACGGCATTCTTAAAAGCTATATTTT
>CAZLIR010000065.1:0-10534 GCA_964559635.1 uncultured Enterobacterales bacterium | reverse complement strand
GTATGACTGGAACTGTTGGCGACGTCGAAGTTGACTTCGGTGTGCGTATCACATCTAACCAGACTAACGACATCGGTCGTAACTACTTACTACGTTCAGCTGCTGCAGCTGCAATCGAAAGTGGTGCATATGACCTACGTAACCCTTACGAAACTCCTGCTAACGTACTGAACGGTATGAAAGTAACTACTAGCCGTATCTCACGCTACGACCAAGACGAAGTTTGGTTTACAGCTGCATTTGATGCATTCGAGATGGAAAATGGTTTCGCTCAGATGTTCGTAGGTGCTGAGTACCGTGAAGAAGACTACAACGACCAATATGACTCATTGTCAGAAGCTGGTCAGGTTGGTGGTTCTGCTGGTAACTCTGCTGGTGGTACACGTGACGTAACGTCTATGTACTTCGAATTATTAATGCCTGTTCTAGATAACCTAGAAGTAACAGTTGCTGGTCGTCAGGAAGATTACTCTGACTACGGTTCAGACTTTGCTCCTAAAGTATCTGCTCGTTGGGTTGTTTCAGACGACATGACATTACGTGCATCGTTCGGTACGGGCTTCCGTGCTCCTACACTGGACATCTTGACTCAGTTAGACTCGTTCTCAGCTGACTCAGTACGTGACCCACAGTCTTGTATCAACCAGGGTCAGGTTTCAACTTGTAGCCTACAGATCAACGGTCTGAGAACTGCTAACCCATCACTAGGTTCAGAGCAATCTGACCAGTACGCTTTCGGTTTAGCTCATCAGCCTACTGATTGGTTCAACTACACAGTTGATTACTACTCAATCGAGATTACTGATCGAATCAACTTCTTCAGTGCTCAAGAGCTAGTAAACAAAGAACTTGCTGGTGACCCAATCCCATCAGGTCTAGGTGTAGAACGTACTCCTAACGGTTCGATCTCTCGCGTTGTACAGGGCTTCGGTAACGAAGGTACTGTAGAAGTAGAGGGTGTTGATATCAACTTGGTATTCAACTACGAAGCTCTAGGTGGTCGTTTCAACCACAACGTACAAATCGGTCACTTGCTTAAGACTTCTGTCGACGGCGGTCGTGACTTAGTAGAAGACCCAGGTACTCCTGCTACTCGTATGGTTATCGCTAACGTATACGAGATGGATAACTTCAGCGTAGGTTACAACATGAACCTCATTGGCAATCAGTGTGATGACATTATTGCTCAAGAGTGTATCGGTAACGTACCAACTTGGGTTACTCATGACGTACAGTTCAACTACTTCGCCCCTTGGGACGGACGTATTACAGTTGGTGTCCGTAACGCTGGCGAGAAGAGACCTCCAATTGGTCTTGGTGCCGTCGGCTCACGTGACTATGACTTCAGCCTGTACGATGCGTACGGTCGAATCACTTACGTGAACTACACGCAAACTTTCTAAGTTTTACTTATAAAGTTGAAAAGGCGCTCTATGAGCGCCTTTTTATTTTTCACGATAAAAATTATGAAACTAGATCAATGGAGCCGGTATTGGCAAGCGGGGCAACTCACCTCGCTGCCACAAGATTTTGCTGTCAATTATGAGGGCGAGATTTATGATTATTGGGTGTCATATTTTTCTGAATTGCCGAGCGCAGCTTCAGTACTTGATTTATGTACAGGTAACGGTGCTGTAGCATTACTCGCACAAACATTTTCTGATCAACAATCTAAACAATTATCTATTACCGGTTTAGATGGCGCTTCAATTAGTCTAGAAGCCATTCACAAACGCTACCCTGATTTGTCTGAACAAATTGACGCGGTTAATTTTATTGATAATCAAGCCATTGAGTCCATGTCTCTTGATGAGCAGTTTGATTTAATTACAAGCCAGTACGGTATTGAATATTGTGACTGGTCTGTTGTGGCATCAACAGTAACGAAACACCTTAAGCCTGGAGGTCAATTTGTTATTATTACTCATGCCCCTGAATCAGACATTACGCAGTACATGAAGCAGGAGCGATCAGAGTATGACGCAGTTAAAGAAGCAAAATTTTTCAGTGCCGTGGATAATATTCTGACAGGACAAATTAACTTCGCTGCATTTAAGAAACAGATGGTGTCTTTGCAAAAGCACTTGGCACGAATGCTTCAAAGCAAATCAAGTCCTTTGATTCAGGGAATCTATAACTTTACTCAGCATATTATTGCGAGTGACTATGAGACCTTTACTCAACAGCGTAATCAATTAGAGTCTTATTACCTTGATCATCTATTTGCCTATGAAAGACTTAATGACATATTGACTGTCTCGGAGCGATTAGCTGAAAATAAGGAATGGTATAAACCGTTTTGTGATGCTGGGCTTGATATAATTTCGGTCAAGCCAATCTTACAAGGCGGAAGACATTTAGCAGGTATTGGATATCATTTTACCAAACCTTAATTTACGATTACTAAATGAAGAATAAGTTAACACCTCTATCTGTTTTAAAAGTGAATCCTGACTATCAGTTGTTAGTCAGAGGTGCGAGTATTCAATGTACAAAGCTTGATATCCGTGAAGCTGCCATTCCACTTCAACCACTGCATCTGTTATTGATTGAAACATTCCTATCCGCTAAGAATGTGACGGAGGCATTTCAGGCATTCATTAATTCTGATTTAACGAAACGACTTATGGGCAATGTGCCTGAAAACGCGGTTTTGAGTCGTATTGCCGAATTGTATAGCAAAGACATTTTGATTGAATCACCAGCATCGAGTGTATCTGACTCAGTTGCAATAACGATGCAGTCGCTTAAGAAAACTCCAGTCGATGATGTGTATACGGGTTGTTATATAACGCATCGTAATTTAGCAATCCATTTCGCTGAATCTGGATTCATTGCCAAATTTAGCGACGCGAGTCGTGATCAAAAGATTTCTATCAATGAGTTATTTACTTTGTTGGCAATTGGGCAGGCGCAAGAGATAGAAAAGTCTGATCGTTATAAGGCGCCGCACATTGCATCAGAGGATCACTGGGAGATGATCGCAGGCTTTATTACCAGTGGAGTCATTGTAAAGAAACAGATCCTTGAGACAGAGGATCAAACAGAAAAGGTTGAGCATGAGTCTTCTTCGACAGCCTGGCAAGAACTTGAACCAGAGCATAATAAAACGCCAATTTATTTCGTTCCTCATACAGAGAATCATTACCCATTAGCTTTGGGGCTAATCTATACAGCCATTCAAGATTATGAGGGCGGAGATTTGTTAGACAAGTTTCAACTAATCCCGATTGTCTACATGAATGCAGAGCAGTTTTTATCGGGGCCCTATAAAAAATTTGGCCCAGGTGTTTGGCTATTCTCGAACTACTTGTGGTCGAGTGATACAAACATGGCATTGTCGAAACACGTCAAGAAAGATTCTAAGAAAAATGTCACGATTCATGGTGGACCAAGCACACCAGATTATGAGCAGGCCTGTGAAGAATTCTTTGCTGAACATACATCTGTAGACATTGCCGTTCATGCAGAGGGTGAGGTTGCCATTGCTCAGATATTAAGTGCCATGATGCATTCAGATGATCATCTCTCCTATAACAAGCAGGATATGTCCGAGATAGCTGGCATTTCTTTCCGAGACAAGAAGGATGGTATCTCTATCGTGCAGCACACTGCGTCGCGAACACGCATGGCTGATCCTAACATTATCCCATCGCCTTATATGGCAGGTGTGTTTGACCATTATGGCTCAGATGTTGAAGCGGCAATCATTGAAACCAATCGTGGCTGTCCATTCGGCTGTACCTTTTGTGATTGGGGCTCTGCGATTAATCAAAAAGTCAGGCGCTTTGATATGGATCGTGTGAAAGAAGAAATCGAATGGATTGCACGAAATAAAACCAAAGTACTGTGGATTGCAGATGCTAACTTCGGAATGCTGGATCGTGATGTCGAAGTAGCGCAAACGATTATCGATTTAAAGGAACAATACGGCTTTCCACACGAGGTTGTTGTTAACTACACTAAAAACACCACAGTTCGTCTGGTTGAGATTATCAAGATCTTCACTGAGGGTGGCATTATCAGTCAGGGCGTTATTTCTATTCAAAGTATGGACGCCAAGACCCTGGAAGTGATTGATCGCAAAAATATTAAACTCAGTAAGTATGATGAACTGAGAAAGATTTTTTCCGATCTTAAGTTACCGCTGTCAACCGACCTAATGCTTGGTCTACCAGGTACAACGATGACAGCACTTAAAAATGATCTGCAGCATTATATTGATGCAGATGTCCCCGTTAAGGCCTATCCAACACAATTATTGCCCAATAGCCCGATGGCAGATCCCGATTACATGCGCAAGTATGAAATCCAAACCTATGATGATGGCTTTTTAAAATCGACCTATAGCTATACCGAAGAAGATCTCATCAAAATGAAAGGTCTTTATAAGACCTTCACTATGGCTGACGGGTATGGGCTGTTGCGTTATGTCATTCGCTTCCTGCAATGGGAATACAACATAAAAGCGATTGATTTCATTGCAGAGCTTATGGTTTCAATTAAAGACAATCCTATGCAGTATCCATTATTGTCATATGCAACGGTCTTTTTTGAAACTGAGAAGTCTATTCCGGGTGGTTGGCCATTATTTTATGGGCAGTTAAAAAACTACATTCTGCACAAATATTCAGTGAGTGATGATTCGGCATTGGATACTGTTCTAAAGGTGAATGCCGCCGTAATGCCCGATGAGGCGGTTACTTATCCAATGACCATTCATCTGGACCATGACATAATCCAATACTTTATCGCTCAGCAGCAAAAATCTGATGATGATAAGCCAGAAGCGCTTCATACCTATGCGCCAGGCGAATTAGTAATTTCAGATCCAGATGGTATGGTGAATATCGATGCACAATTCTTACAGTACGATTCTCATCAGTTTTTCTGGGAGTTATTATCTGATGTATCAAGAGTGCGATCTGCCTTCACACTCTAACTAAATTCGATGTTGGATATACCCTCTCTCTGTAGTTAAAAGTGCTCGGTCAGTTAGGATAACGGCAATAGGACAGAGGTGTAATTACGCTGATGGCTCAACGCCAATAGTGGGATGACTCTAAGATAATAATGCAATTAAATAAACGTTAATTCAGGACGTTTAATCCGTGTATTCGTTGGACTTGCACCGGCAATATCGTTATTCTCAGGAGAGTCCATTAAGTAGATATATTCCGGATATACTATGATTAAAAACATTGTCATTGTCGGTGGTGGTACTGCAGGTTGGATGACGGCTTCGGCCTTTGTAAAACATCTACCCAAAAGCTGTAAGATTCGTCTGATAGAATCTGATGCGATTGCTACTGTCGGCGTAGGTGAAGCTACCATTCCAGTGATTCGCCAATTTAATAGTATCTTAGGCATTGATGAACGTGAGTTCATGAGTAAAACAAATGCCAGTTTTAAATTGGGTATTCGCTTTGAAAATTGGGCGCATCGTGGCGATAGTTATGACCATGCTTTCGGGTACTATGGCATACCCATGAATGATGTCTCATTTCATCATTATTGGGTAAAGCAACATCAACAAGGCAAGGGCGGTAATATTGAAGATTACAACGTTCCTGCTGTAGCTTCAGAAGAGCAACGATATGCTCATCGACAGTACAATGATAGTCGTTTTGACTCGCGCTATTTTTATGCATTCCAATTCGATGCCAGTCTCTACGCTCAATTTCTCCGCAACTGGTCTACCTCTCGTGGTGTGACCAGAACCGAAGGGAAAGTCCAAGAAATTTTTCAAAACCAAGAAACGGGTTATATTACTTCAATCTTGCTAGAGTCAGGCGAGAAAGTCAGTGCCGATTTATTTATTGACTGTACAGGCTTCCGAGGCATACTTATTAATCAAACTATGGGTGTAAACTTCCGTGACTGGAGTCACTGGTTACCATGTAACCGTGCCTGGGCGGTGTCATCATCTTATCCGAGTGCTGATTCATCGATTCCACCATACACCCGTGCAAGGGCGTTAGAGGCCGGTTGGCAGTGGCGTATTCCGCTACAGAATCGCTCAGGGGACGGCAATGTATTCTGTTGCGACTTTATTTCTGAAGAACGTGGACGCGAGCAGTTACTTGAGAATATCGAAGGTGACCCATTGAATGAACCTCGATTATTGAAGTTCACTACGGGTATGAGAGAGCGATTATGGGATAAGAATTGTGTGGCAATTGGTTTGTCTGCAGGATTCTTGGAGCCATTAGAATCAACGAGTATTGCTCTGATTCAAGCGACCATCATGATCTTTTTGAAAAATTTCCCTGATAAAGATTTTGATAGCATTCGTCGTGATGAGTTTAACCGCAGGATGGTCAATAAATATGAGGAGTCTCGAAACTTCTTGATCCTGCACTATCACGCTATTCAACGTGAAGATACCGAATTCTGGAAGTATTGCAAAAACATGTCCGTGCCAGATGAGCTGAGACATCGACTAGACCTGTTCAAAGAAACGGGCTATGTGTCAAACCTAGCCTCAGATCTTTTCCTTGAGCACAATTGGTTAGCCGTACTCTTTGGTCAAGATATCGTTCCGACTAATTACGACTTGCGAGTGAATAAAGTCTCTGATGAGGAATCTTTGGCGAGTATGGAAAGTATGAGCAGTGAAATCTCAAATGTTATTCAAGAAATGCCCACGCATAACCAAACATTGGCTGATTATTGTGCAGGCGATTTAATTTCTTTAATTAAGTCAACCAACACAGCACCTACATTAGATGGAGTAGTGCAAGAACATGACTAAGCCAATGCACCTGGTGATTACAGGTACACCACTCGAGGCTTCTTTACTTACAGCATGGTTCAGAAATTCTTACACCACAGAGGATTTAAATATTACTCTGGTTACTGAGGCCTGTTCTGTTAGACAGAGAGTTCATCAATTGAACTATAAAAATTTAGGCGTCATTTCTCACTTAGGTCTAGATGAGAAGGCTTTTATGAAATTAACGGGTGCTACCTTCAATCTAGGTACCTGGCATAAAGGTTGGCTCGATAATTCACATCATTACTTTCAACCATTTGGAACCCACGGTGGTTCAATGGATTTCGTGTCATTTCAGCACTACTTGTTTAAAAGGCGCGGCATCGATACAGATATCAGTTATGAAGATTATTCTTTATCCTGTGTGGCTGCATATAAAGGAAAGTTCACTCACCCGAAGTCAGATTCAAACTCCATTGCCTCTACCATCGGCTACTCTTTAGCGATAGATGAACAGGTAACAGTGAGAGGCTTACTAGACTATTTTTCAAATGTCGAAGTTACACATCATGATGCAGCGGTCACTTCGGTTTCCGTCTCTGACGGTGTCATTAATGCGCTTGAGTTATCTGATGGTAACCAACTGTCAGCAGACATCTATCTAGACTGTACTGGGACTGAAAGACTGTTGATCAAAGAGTTGCCTGACTATGTTTTTCATCCTTGGAGCGAGCTTGGTAGTTATAATCGTACAGATTTCACCATCAATGCCACAGATGATTTACCGCCCTACAGCGAGATAATTAAGACAAAGTCTGGATGGTTGAGGTTAGATCGCAGTCAGACAACAACTGCTGGACAGTTCTACAGTAAGACTCAGAACTCGAAAGACGAAGTAATCAATGAGCTCTCAGAGGTATTAAACGGTGCCGAAGTCTTACTAGGAATGAGTGAAGAGGTGCAATCAGGTCGTTTAGAAAGCCTATGGTTAGGTAATTGTATCGCCATGGGTGAAACCGCAGCATGCTTTGAAGCGCTTGATTGTAGTCCTATACATTCGTTAATCGCTCAGACATTTCGTTTATTAGATTTATTCCCGCGAAGCGAAGATATTGCCCTGCAGCGTTACGAGTTTAATCGTAAAGCGATTTGGTGGCATGACAATATTCGTGACTTTAATGTACTCCGTCACGCAATGCTCAATAAAAGACAAACTTTGTCTGAATTGATTTCCTCTGAGCTACCGGAAAGCTTGAAACATAAACTATCGTTATATCAAAGCAACGGTCAGATGGCTGATTCTGAGGAAGAACCATTTCATGATGACTATCTGACGTCTACACTTATCGGGTTAGAGCTGTTTCCGCAAAAGTATAATCCGTTGCTGGAATCATTTGATATGAATGAGTTGAACAACCGGTTTAACTCAATGCGAGACAAAATTTCACTAGCTTCAGATATCATGCCAGTGCATCAAGATTACTTACAGAGATATTTGTCGGTTAACTAGTTTTCTATATGATTGGCAGCAATTTGTGCCGTGATGTCAGCAGTCTAGGGCTGCATTATTTCCCTTGCTGTCCATATTTATAGCGCTCTAAGATATCCTTCCTTATATCGGCGATAGTATCGTGCGCATCGACGAGTTGCTTGTAAGACGAATCCGCTAATTCAAGCGAGCACCCCATACTTAATTCAGTACTACTCATTCGAAAAGCTATTACGGGCTGTGGGATACCAACATACTGCGCAGCCAGTGGTCCATCGACAATACCTGCTGCCCATAAGTCGCCACGACCTTTAGCAAACATTTTAGCTGCCGTTCTATCATTTTGCGCTTTCACAAGAGTCGCTCCGTGTTTGGTATCAAGCCCCTTACCGGCAATCCCATCTATTTTTGCTACAACTGTATAGTCCTTAAGCTGTTCCAATGATGTGATTTCTATTTTCGAATCTTTGTGTTTATATAAGGCAAGCCCCCCTATGATCATCGGACCTACCCAGCGGTACTTATCCTTTCGTTCCGGCGTATGATTCATAATGAAAATACATGAGTTTGGGTCTTCAGACTGCCTTTTGAGTAATCGCAACCAGGGCATGACTTCAATATTCGCTACGAGGTCAGTCCTTTTAAGAGTTTCTTGAACGATTTCGTAAGCAATACCAGTGAGCTCGTTTGTGCCCTCCTTATAGTAGACATAAGGATGATTAATTTCCGTGTAAAGAGTGATTTGATTATTACTTTTGACTAAACGGGCATTCTCAGCAGCAATGACTCCTAATGAGAGAACGAGTATTAATGTGGCGGCGATTAATTTCATATGACTAATTAATAATGTTGTTGATTATGTTCTTGTATAGAAGGTTGTTTTACTTCTTATATTAGAAATTTTTCATATTTTAGTACAGATTATACTTCTTGCCACATTTTCACCACATAAATATTCAGAATCTATAATTAATTGTTCATTAGATAACAGCAGTTGTGGGCAAATTTATGTTATTTGGCCTTGCTTTATGTCCCATATATTTAGATTATCTAAACCAATTTATAGAACATTTAATGTGTATCAATATCCTGCGAAATTGCGTTATTGAGTAGCAGAGATGAATTATAAATCAATTAACTGTCTGATAAATCTAATAAAAATATACTTTCCAGAGGTCGCGAGCACTATGCCCTAGATGACAATCGCTATAAAGTGAGTTGCTAGGGATGATTGAATACGTATGTAACAGACATATGCATAATTGAATACGTATGCATAAATTAGTATGTAATTCTGAGATTCATTATCATAAGAGTGCAAAAAGTTACATTTCAAATATGTAACAAAAATAAAATAATGATCATTCGCAAGGTTATTAAACAACAAATCACTTGTCTGATTATGGGGACTCAAGAAATGAATAATTTCAAGCCAAATAAACTTATGCTCGCAATGTTATCCTCAGGGTTAATCGCTTTAGGCACATCATCCTTAATAGCTGAGGAGGCAGATGACGAAGAGGAAAAAGCAGAGGAAGAAAATACCATAACAATCACTGGTTTTCGTGGCAGTATTATAGAATCGATTAATACTAAGCGATATTCAACCAGCGTTGTTGAATCAATCTCTGCAGAGGATATTGGTAAATTACCAGACTCATCTATTGCTGAATCAATTGCACGTTTACCCGGTATTGCTGCTCAGCGTCTGGATGGTCGAGCTAGCCGCGTGACAATACGTGGTTTCGGTGAGAATGAGTCAGGAACAACATTCAATGGCCGAGAGCAAGTATCTATCTCTGATAACCGGGGTGTAGAGTTTGACTTGTACCCATCAGAAATCATGAGCGGTGTTACTGTTTATAAAACACCGGATGCTTCAATCGATGGCGAAGGTATTGCGGGTGTGATTGATCTCCAAACCATCAGTCCTCTGACTCAAGATGAAAGGGTCATGCAGATCAATGGTCAATATGAGATGACCTCTCTTGAAAAGCTAAACCCTGATGGCCATGATTCTGGCTTTAGAGGCACGTTTACCTTCGTTGACAAATTTGCTGATGATAAGCTCGGCGTAGCCTTTGCTTATTCTATGATGGAATCTCCTAATCAGGAAGAACGCTGGAATGCATGGGGTTATCCTAACTTTGGTGTGGATGGCACTGATTATTATATCTTAGGTGGAGCCAAGCCCTTTGTTCGCTCCTCGCTGTTAGATCGCGATACAGTGATGCTTGTTGTCGAAGCTGCGCCTACTGAAAATCTTAAAGTTACTTTCGATGCTTTAAATGTAAACTTTCTTGATGAAAAACGTCTGCGCGGTATTGAGA
>CAZLIR010000064.1:3310-10559 GCA_964559635.1 uncultured Enterobacterales bacterium | reverse complement strand
GGCCTGAGGGCGCGAGCATTTGCCATGCTGTCTCGATCAGTTGTTTCTGCAGATCAGACAATGACTGCAAACTATCGGGTGACCAGTTGCTCCACGCTTTGGGATCTTTGCGAATGGTGCCCTCACCACCACAGGGTGCATCTAATAATATGCCATCAAAAGTGGCGTTGAGTTGCTCTGGTAATCGCCGGGCATCCTGATGCATGAGCGCAACGTCTGCCAAACCACAGCGGATCAGATTAGCATTGAGCATTTTCACCCGACTCGAGGACATGTCATTGGCGACAATAAACCCATCGTTCAGATGATTATTTAATTGGGTGGTTTTCGAGCCAGGTGCGGCAGCCATATCTAAAATGAGTTTCGGTGAATGGTGATGAAACAATGCTTCGACCGGCAACATGGAGGTCGATTCCTGCAGATAGTACAGCCCGGTTAGATGATCAATATGATTGCCGAGCGCATGAAGAGCATCGTAATCGACCCAGAAGCCATCTCGCGTCCATGGAATAGGGGACAGTTGCCAGTGGTTTTGATCTGCTCGTTGCTGAAATTCAGTGAGTGAAATTTTCCGGGTATTGACCCTTAATGCCAGGCGTGGCTCAGATAAGCAAGCACTAACAAACTGCTCGAACCGCTCAGGCTTCGGGTGTTGTTGTTTTAGGTGCGCAAGCGTTGCTTCTGGTAGTTTGCGGTTGCTCACGCATTAACGCCAGCCATCATCGCGACGACGACTAAATAACTTAGGCAACAACAGACCTATGAACATACTTATCATGGCCACAATGCCACCTGCAGTCAGCATGTCATAACGCGAGCGATCGCTGAGTGTCTGATTACGTAACTCAAGGCCCTCATTGGCCAGTTCAAGCTCGGCGATGCGCTTTTGTAGACGCTCACTTGCTGCCGCCAGTTCTCTGGATTCAAACAGGTCATTGCGTAGGGTTGTGATCTGGCCTTCAGCGGCTTGCTTATAACGATTGAATTCTGCTTTGGTCTCTTCCAAAACAACATGCACTGGTTTTTCAGCCATCAGATCGGCGGTATCGATCCAGACCTCGCGACCGCTCGGTAGCTTGATCTGAGTTGCTGCGTTTTCAGTATCTTCCGCCAGCCACTCAACCTGAACACCGGACTGAATTGTGCCCAACACACGGTAGTTTTTCGTCGGACCACTGCGGTAAAACACTTCCAGGCCATCTGAGATATATCGCGACTCGGCCATAATCTGACCAGAGATAAGAAAGAAGAGAATAAATAAACGGTATTTCACAGATAGCTCCAGAGCCTTTTTCATGGTTTTCAATGATTATAAAGTGATGCGTAATTGTCTACAATGATGTGACCACAAAAGCTGAATTTGATTCACATTTTCTTGCCAGAATTAATTAATCACAATATGTCAGTTTAGGCTTGTGTTAGCAGATCATATTCTGTATTATGCCCAACCTCTGATGCGGGGTGGAGCAGTCTGGTAGCTCGTCGGGCTCATAACCCGAAGGTCGTTGGTTCAAATCCAGCCCCCGCTACCAAAAACCCAAAATTTTAAGCCTTTTACCAATTCTTAAGGTTTCAAATTTTGGGTTTTTTTGTGGGCGGATGATGGAAACAAGCCTAGTTGGTTCACCAAATCGTCTGGAACGATTTGGAACGTTGGAGCTTGCGACAAGGGCCTGAAAGGCGAGGACAGGATGTCCGAGTAAATCCAGCCCCCGCTACCATTATGGATTATAGTTGACTCGCATAGGGTCATCTAAAGCGATGATCACAGGCTCGAGATCTGCGGGACCAGGTGATGTATAGGTTATTTCAGCAAAGGGTGTAGAGCCTGGTCCACCTGGATTATAAAATGCTGCATAATTTCCAGCCAAACTTGGAATCTCAATATAAGTAATATTCCTGGCTGCAGCCTCATCACCTACCAAGATAATATCTATATAATTGTCATAATCTTCATCATAACAACCATCATAGCTAACATCTGTTCCCGCGCGTTGACCTAGGTCTGAAAGTCCTACTACCCTCAGGCTTCCACCCGGAACAGAGTAATCTACATTTGATATTTCCATAATGACTGTAGAGCCATCCTCACCAGTTACATGAATTTTGAAAAAGGTCTCAAAATCTGTAGGTAGTACACCTCTAACGCCGTCAGGAGAGAACCCGCCTGTTGTTAGAATTCTTAGTCTAAAGTCACCCTCATCATAAAGTGCGAACTCGTCATTTGGTGGAAATGAATTACTTAAAACAGGAGGTAAGTTAAAACTTTCACCAATCGCTGCATCACCTACATGATTCAACTTGGCACCAACAAGACGTGGACCATTATTTTCGTCATATGGACTCGAATCTGTTTCCCAGCTGAGTCCCACTGCTTCAAATACTTGCTGATCTGGCCCAACCAGTAATAAGGGGTTGTCATCTTCGATAATTTCAACTTTGACTGGGAATCTCGCCTCTGAACTGTCACTGGTTTGTCTGTTAGCAAACTCACCAAATAGAACAACCACATTCCGTTCATTATTTTCGACATTTGGAGCGGGACTCGCGGCAAGTGGAGAAACAACTTCACCAGTATTAAGTGTTAGTTGAAAGTCGGTCAAATCTATCGTTGAAGTATCAACTGGCCAGCTAAAGACAACCGGTAATCCATCAATACCGATAGCACCATCTAACAGGTCACCATATGGCGTTTGCATGATATAAGCATTTGATACCTGTTCCTGCGTTACGGCCGAGGTAATATTTCTTTGGTCATCTTCACAATTAAATGCTGTTGACCAGGCACCACCTGCTTGTCGGACTATGTCTTCATCTAGAGTATCAGTTGGAAGGCCAATAATATCAGTAAAACCAACGCCCGCTGAGAGTATCTTAGGCTCTTCTGACCAATAATCAGCACCTTCCAATACACCATCGAATATTGCTGCGAGTGGTCCTTGTGGGTACGTTACGCTCACTTCAGGTTCTGGAGGCGGATTAGCAACGGGAGGAGGTTCTACGGGTTCTTCACTACTTGAACCGCCACAACCCGTTAAACTCAATACCCCAGTTATCGACATTAATAATAAATTTCTACTAGGCTTCATATCATCCTTCAATCATGTATTTAGTTAAATAAATGCTGCACTAATAATTTTTGCTATGCGCAAATTAACAAAAGTACTGATTAGATACAGACTAGGATGTATGGATGGTGGTGATTCGTGTATGAATGGTGAGCTGTATATATTTTATTGATTCGTGGAGGCTATATAATGTCCTACATTATTTGATTTGCTGGTAAAAAATAAAACGGTATGCTTTTCAAAAACTCTGATTCATCATTAACGAATTACAGAGAGAATAGAAAAAAAGTGCAACAGCTTGTGTTTTTGCTATTGTGGCCGCTTTTTAATTTGATTCTGATCTCATCATTATTTTACGAGTTTGGTGTTCTCACACTAGAAACCATTTCGATTACTGCGTTTAAGTTATGGTCTATATTTGGATTATCTTTCCTTGCTATTACATTAATTGAAAAGTATTTCTCTCATATAGTCCTTTTTGATAGCGTATTCCGGCAATTGATTGTCACTGTTGTGATAGTGGTCTTAATCTCAATTCAATTTCCACCCATTATCGATGTACCATCTCTTATAGGAGTTGAATCTCCTGATGGTTATGAACGCAAGTTTATTTTGGCTCGAATCGTACTACTACTTGAGATTATTATCTATGTGGCAGTTATGCGCTTAATGCACTACCAAAATCATACGGTTGCGGTGAATTTTGCATTAATAGAGTCTGAATTGAATACCCTAAGATCACAGAGTAATCCTCACTTTTTGTTTAACACGCTTAACTTGATTAACTCTGAGATTTCTAGTGATCCTGAGAATGCCCAGGAGATTATCTATGATCTCTCGGATTTGCTTCGTAAAAACATTACCTTGGCACAACAGCGGTATATCACTCTTGCGGAAGAGATTAAGTTAGTATCGCTCTATCTATCTTTACAGGAAAAACGTTTCAAAAATAGGCTGTCGTTTGAGGTAAATATCGAGCAAGAATGTAACAAATACAAAGTACCATCATTACTCCTTCAGCCAGTGGTTGAGAATACAATTAAATATGCTGTGGCACCTTATGCTGCTAAAGCGCACATAAGAGTTCTGGTTGAGCAAAAACATGATCATCTGAATATTGTATTCTATGATACCGGGCCTAATTTTGATGACAGTCAGATTGAAGAGGGCAATGGATTTCGTATTCTTAGGCAAATCCTGTCTATTGAGTATAAAAATGATTACGAACTATCATTAGAATCCACTGAGGATGGCGGTGTACTGACAATATCTATCCCAACCAAATACTTTACAAAAGAATAAACGATCTAATTATGCAAACTAAGACAGTGATTTTGGTTGATGACGAGCCTGCAGCTATTAACCACCTTCGTTCGGTAATATCAGGTTTTGAAGAACTGCAAATAATTGCTGAAGTGGGTGATGGTAAATCAGCCATAGAAGAGATCACGAACAAAGAACCAGATATCGTTTTTCTTGATATAGAAATGCCGGAGGTGAATGGTTTTGAGGTGGCTGAGAAAACCAGGCACTTGAGTTATCAGCTTGTATTCGCCACAGCTTATGACCAATATGCTCTGGATGCATTCAATACTAATGCTATAGACTATTTACTTAAACCCATCAGGCCAAGCCTACTAAAAAAATGTATCCATAAGATCTTGCACCAGGAAGGATTGATTCTTGAACGCCTGCAAGAACAGGTCACTCAATCGGAGACATTAGTATTATCAGAAGGCAGTCATACCAGGGTGATTAAATTCACAGATATTCACTATATAGAAGGTATAGGTCGCTATCGAAGAATTCATCTAACCGCTGAAGGTGAAGCCTCAAACAATACGGATACTATTATTTCGGATACAACCCTTGATGACTTTGCGCAACAACTCAGTGATATGCATTTTATGCGGATACATAGGAGTTATTTGGTTAACTTTAACCGGGTCACTGGCCTAGTATTGGAGTCTCGTAAACACTATGTTCAACTGAAAGGATGTTATACAAAAGTACCAGTTTCCCGTTCGAAAGTGGCAATAATTAAAGAGCGACTAGGCCTATAATACAACTTAATTCCAATGGGTTAGCTGCTCGTTTACACCATTCTGGTACGGTCATATGTTATTCCCCTAACATATTGTTCTTATTCGGGCATAATACACGTATCAATGTCGAAATGTTTTAGGTGTATTCATGAAAATTAACGACAAAAATTACACGGCTATCTGGTGTGAAGAAGATACTGGTAAAGTATTTATCATTGATCAAACAAAGCTACCGCATCAGTTTGAAATTCTGGAGTTGCTTACACTGGAAGATTTCTGTATTGCGATAAGGGATATGCAGGTGCGTGGTGCACCACTGATCGGGGCTACAGCCGCCTATGGCTTTGCTCTGGCTCTGCAGTCCGATGCTTCCAGTGAGAATGTTCATAAAGTTGCCGAACAACTTATTGCAACCCGGCCGACAGCTGTCGATTTAAGCTGGGCTGTTAAACGTATCCAGAAAACCATTTCAGACCTGCCACAGCATGGAAAGGCTGAAGTTGCACTTGCCGAGGCCCACAAGATTCGTCAAGGCATGATAGACATGTGTGAAGCGATTGGTGAAAACGGTCTGCAACTTATCAAAGAATGTTATGAGAATAAAGGTGATACTGTCAATATTCTCACGCATTGTAATGCCGGTTGGCTAGCCGCAGTTGATTGGGGGACGGCAATTGCGCCAATGCACAAGGCGTATTTTGCAGATATTCCCATTCATGTCTGGGTTGACGAAACCAGACCCAGAAATCAGGGCGCAAGCCTGACAGCCTATGAGTTGGCGCAGCAGGGAATAGCCCATACTGTCATAGCTGATAATGCCGGTGGTCACCTGATGCAGCATGGCATGGTAGATATGTGCATAGTAGGCTCTGACAGGACAACGTCAACTGGAGATGTCTGCAATAAAATAGGCACCTACCTCAAGGCACTGGCTGCGCATGATAACGGGGTTCCTTTTTACGTGACATTACCAAGTTCAACGATAGACTGGCAACTTACTGATGGCGTCAACCAGATCCCCATCGAGCAACGAGACGTTCGTGAAATGACGCATATGGCGGGGCTCGATGCGAACAGGAAAATCACCGAGATACAGCTATTTGAGAATTCTCCGGCTGCTAACTATGCATTTGACGTAACGCCTTCCAGACTGGTGACGAAGATTATTACTGAGCATGGCATTCATGACGCAAGTGAGGATGGCCTGAAAGTGGCCAGGCGTTAAAAGGAGATACCGATGACTGATCACGCCCTGCGACAACAAGTCATAGCTGTAGCTCAGAAATTTAATACGTATAATCTGTCTGTCGGCATGTCAGGAAACGTCAGCGCCAGGCTAGATGATGCTTGCCTGATCACACCTTCTGCAGTCAGGTATGACGCACTACAAACCAGCGATCTGGTCACTCTGGATTTCAATGGCAAAGTACTGCAAGGCGACCGGCTACCTTCAAGTGAATGGCATTTTCATTGTGGGATATATCAAAGCAGGCCTGATGTTAATGCCGTTTTGCATATGCATTCTACCTACTGCACTGTTTTGGCTTGTGCACACAAACCCATCCCGGCATTTCATTACATGGTAGCTGTTGCTGGTGGTAATGATATACCACTGGTGCCTTATGCGATTTATGGCTCAAGTGAGTTGTCAGAGCACGTAAAAGATGGCTTAAAGGAGCGCAATGCTTGTCTTTTGGCGAATCATGGTCTGGTCGTTGTTGGCGCTGATCTGGACAGTGCGTTTAATCTGGCTGTTGAGGTTGAAAATCTGGCACGGCAGTACTGCGAATTATTACAAACGGGTACGCCACAGATACTCTCGGATGCTCAGATGGATGAGGTGCTGGAGAAATTTAAATCTTATGGTAAACGAACCTGAATTAGGTATAGCGAGGATATCAGTACTATGAAAATAGCTCTTATTGGTGGTTCAGGTCTGTATGACTTTGAAGGAATAGATGTCCTAAGCACGGATATGCCTGACACCCCCTACGGCAAGCCATCCGATGCAATAGTCACAGGAACCTATCATCAGCACCAACTCATGTTTTTAGCGCGACATGGTAAAGAGCATCAAATTCCGCCTCATCAGGTGAATTATCGGGCCAATATCAGGGCACTGAAAGATCTCGGTGC
>CAZLIR010000064.1:0-3210 GCA_964559635.1 uncultured Enterobacterales bacterium | reverse complement strand
TATATGGTTGTACTCAGGGTCCCCGACTCGAGACGCTGGCAGAAATACTGCGTATGAAAAACGACGGTTGCACCCTTGTCGGTATGACGGCCATGCCCGAAGCAGCTCTGGCGCGTGAATGTGATCTGCCGTACATTTCAATTTGTACGGTGGCGAATATGGCGGCGGGTCTGACAGATGAGCTCATTACCATGGATGATGTGTTTAAAGTTCTTGAAACCGGACTGCAAAACACCAAAGAGATAATCAAACACTATCTAAACACACATTAATATATATCCAGTCATTTGCCTTGCATTAGGGTTAGGGCTACTATTTCTTCATCATAAGAACAATAGAGTAGCTCATGAGACAACTAGTCGCTGTATGGATAATCTCGCTGTTATTTTGCGGAACTGCGCAAGCACAGGATTTGGCTGAACGTTACATCACTGAGTGGAAATCATTTTATCCCTCAAAAGCGCAAAAGGCCGGCATGCACAGTGCTATCAGTGACTTTGAGGATTTCAGTGTCGATAGTATTCAACAGTGGCTTGAGTACAACAAGCAAACTCTGAACGCCCTGAGTCAGGACGATGCTGATATCGATCGCATTGATGCCCGACTTCTTCGGGTGCAGGCGCAATCTGAAATTGATCTCTATGAAAAACTTGCCGAGCACCAAACCTCACTCACGTTTTACTCGCAACCGATGGCAAAAGCCACAATCACTGTCCAACAAGCTGATTATCTCTTAGGCCATGAAAAGTCTGCGTTATATTGCGAACGGATGACATCCATGACACATTTAGCTGGGGCGGCCATGGCTAATCTGATGGATGTACCGAAATCTGATTTACAGGCAGGTCTCAAGGATTTATCTGAAACACAGAATCTCATAACTGACAGCGCGGATACTCTTACCTCCTGTACTGAGCAAAAAGATACGGCACTGAAAAGCATTCAGGAGCTTGTATCCCTTACATCAGACCGAATAAAGAGTGCTAAGGACTCTGAGACGGTTTTGGGCGCTGAGGAATACAATCGCCGTTTGAGGTTATACACCGACAGTAATTTAACTTCCGAGAAGTTACAGGCGATGGCGATGGCGGAAATTACCGCGGTTAAAAAACTCATGGCAACGGTGTCGAAAGACTATCTATTAGCGACCTATCCTGAGCAGTCGTTACCGGAAACTCAACTGCAAATCATAAACAAAGCACTGGCAGATATGGAAAAGGATGTGCCCATTAACGGTCGTGATTATCTACAATTCTGGCAGCAACTGGCTAAGGATTCCGTCGACTTTATACGCGCGAATAACATCGCCACACTACCTGAGTTTGATACGTTGCGCATACAAAATGCCCCAGAGAGTGCCGGTCCAGCGGCCCGCATTGGTTGGGTTGCCAGTGCACCACCGTTTCATCCTAATCCGGTGACTACTTTGAATCTTCCGTCCATACCGGAAACATTTCCCAAGCAAGATCAGATTGATTTTTGGGCCTCATTCAACAAGCCATTTAATCGAATGATTGTTATTCACGAATTGTACCCGGGCCATTATATGCAACTCAAAATTAGTCGGGAGACACCACACCCAATTCGACTGCTATTTCCCTATGGTACTTACATAGAAGGGTGGGCTACCTTCACCGAAAAGGTATTATTGGATGCAGGCTGGCAGAAAGAGGATCGACTGACATTGTTGGCACATTTACGTAAGCGACTAGAAAATGCTAACCGCGCCTACACCTCAGTTCAGGTTCATTGCAACGGTTGGGATAAAGCACAAGTCATGAAATTCTCCACTGAAACATCATTAGTCGCGCCTCAGTTTGCCAAGAGTCTGTGGGGGCGAATTATCAACTCGCCACTGCAACTGACATCATACTTTTTAGGTGGCGCAGAGTTCACCGAATTGTTGGCGCACGAAAAGCAGCGACTGGGCAACGAATTCGATTTGCAGTTTTTCATGGATACCGTCATGAAGGCCGGTCCAATACCCATCGATGAGTTTTACGCGCTTTTTCAACGGGCCGCGAATAGCCAGTAATGGAACGCATCGAATTACAACCGGGCTATGCTATCTCTCGCGTGATCAAAGGCGGTTGGCACCTGGCTGGCGGTCACGGCAATATCGACGAGCAAACGGCCCTCAATGATATGCTGCAGTTTGTTGAGGCGGGCATTACCACCTTCGATTGTGCCGATATCTATACCGGTGTTGAGCGCCTGATTGGAAAGTTTCTCAAGCAACAGCGAGATGCCTTTACATCAGGCAGTCTGGCGCCAGTTCAGGTACACACTAAATATGTGCCCGATTACGATGCGCTGGCTAGCTTAACTAAGGCTGATACCGAGCGCACCATTGACCGATCTTTGCAACGGCTCGGGGTTGAGCAACTCGACCTGGTGCAGTTTCACTGGTGGGACTATCAGTTTCCCAACTACGTTGAGACAGCACTTCACCTGAGTGAGTTACAAAAGGCCGGTAAAATCCGCTCTATTGGGATAACGAACTTTAATGCCGAGAAGATGAGAGAGTTAATTGATGCCGGAGTGAGCATTGCCTCGAATCAGGTGCAGTATTCGGTGCTCGACCGTCGAGTTGAATCAGACATTACCCCACTTGCGCAACAACACAATGTCCCGTATCTCTGTTATGGTACGGTAGCGGGAGGCTTTTTGAGTGACCGTTATTTAGGTGCGCCAGAGCCAAAACCACCGTTTGAGAATCGCTCGTTAACCAAGTACCAGCTTATTATTGAGGAGTTTGGCAGTTATGAGTTATTCCAACAGTTACTGAACGTTTTACGCGCTATCGCGGATAAACATGAGGTCAATATCAGTGAGGTGGCTTGTCGCTATATTCTCGATAAATCGATGGTTGCAGGCATTATTGTTGGTGCCAGAAACAGCCGGCACTTACAGAGCCTTATGACATTAGATAGCTTTGATTTGGATGATACTGACTTGGCCAACATTGCAACGGTCCTCGCTCAGGCGCATGGGCCAAATGGTGCGTTTTATGATCTCGAGCGTGATAAAACCGGCAAGCATGGTGCAATCATGAAGTACAATCTCAACAAAGAATAAATAATAAGAGCCAGCGACGTGAACATAGACCAAGCACAAGACTCACTCCCCCGAATAGATTTCTACGGCGGTGCCTTCGGTGCGCTGCTGCCATTTTTTTTGAAACGAAAGAAAAAGGGTAAAGCGGAGATG
>CAZLIR010000063.1:0-10597 GCA_964559635.1 uncultured Enterobacterales bacterium | reverse complement strand
GCAATGCAACCACAATTCAAACTATCCAACTATGATGCAATCACGATCACGGCAAGAATCTCTTTTACTGAAAATGCCACTCCTACAGCCGGTGACATTCAAGGGCAATCGGAACGGGTGACAAGACCCTTTCCGGCGCAACCCATCGCAATTGTGCTCAATGAGGTGGTCGAATGAGTGAATTTCCTGCCGGTATTGATCTGGATAAACCGTACCTGCGTTACTCGGACTACATTAGAAAGACATTCGGTCAACGGGTACAGAAAGTGTCGTTAGACACTGGTTTTACCTGTCCGAATCGTGACGGTAGCAAGGGCCATGGTGGCTGCACATATTGCAATAACAATAGCTTTAACCCCGATTACTGTGAGCCGATCAAGCCAATCAGTCAGCAGATTCAGGAGGGCATAGATTTCTTTGCCCACAAATACCAAGGGCAAAAATATCTGGCTTATTTTCAGGCTTATACCAATACCTACGCAGATATCAGCATTCTGAAATCCTACTATGATGATGCTCTGGCACATCCTGATGTTATCGGATTAGTTGTTGGAACACGTCCAGACTGTATTTCTGAGCCAATCCTTGACCTACTGCAAGATTACTCAAAATCACACTACGTATCCTTGGAGTTTGGTGTTGAGAGTACCATTAACCGAACCCTCGATCTTGTCAATCGATGTCACAGTTTTGAAGAGACTAAGGCCGCCTATGACATGGCTGCCCATCGTGGTTTTCACTTGGGTGCGCATATGATCATTGGTTTGCCCGGAGAGTCGCGTGATGACTTACTGAGTCATGCAGAGCAGTTATCTAGACTACCTATTAACTCACTCAAGTTACATCAGCTGCAGATTATTAAAAATACCATGATGGCCTATCAATATCGTAAGACACCACAGATGTTTGACCTGTTTGATGCGGATAATTATGTCGATCTCATGGCTGAATTTGTGACCCGCCTTAGGCCAGATATCGTCATCGAGCGTTTTACCAGTGAATCACCGGCTGATCTTCTCATCGCTCCGCAATGGGGAGGCTTGAAAAACTATACAATTGCCGACCGGATCGCACAAAAAATGCGCAATCAGAATCAATGGCAGGGCAAATCATACAGTGTCGTAAATTAATTCACTGACAAGTCATCTAGCAGGTGCATTGTAAAAATAATCTCGTTATACTCATCCGGTACTTGAAGTTCTACTTATAACTAGCTGCACAAAAAGAACAATCCGCCATGCAGTTCATTTCATTAAGTAATCTGTTACAAGTTAAAAAATGCAACAAAATATAGTTCTGACTGCTTGATCAATGTAGGCACTAGATGTAGTATCGAGTCATCTTAAAGAAACTATATGTAGTGCTTCGTCTAACGAGCAAAAATCTAAGACAGAGGGGAAAAATATGTTAAATTGGGATTCATTTTCAGATAACAAACACCAGCCTGGCAAAGCTCAACCCAAAAATAAACCCGTGGCAGAGCCTGAAAAGACCCCTGAAGTAACACAACTTGCGGATACAGCAGATATTGCCGCGACAGAAACCATTCCACCATCAGTTGAAGATTTAACAATTCCGGAAGAGAATCCAGAGCACTTAAAAATGAACGATGCTTATGAGCATGAAGTTCCGGATGCCAGCGAATCCCTTGAACCAGTCAGAGTTGAAGACAAACGTGTCATTAATGGACTTGCCGATGTCAACCAGCTAGCACCATTTAAGTATCCTTGGGCATGGGAATATTTCTTCAATGCCAACAAGAACCACTGGACGCCACTTGATATCAACATGACGCAGGACATTTATGATTTCAAGCATAAGCTGAATGATAATGAACGCCATGTTTACACAAACGTACTCGCATATCTAACAACTTCTGATGTGCTGGCAATGCGTAATATCGGTTTGGCAGTGATGGAAAAAATGACCTCACCTGAATTGCAAATCTACCAGGCGCGTCAGGTCTACGAAGAATCACTGCACATGTGGACTTACCAGCACTGCATAGAGACGCTTGGTTTAGATCAGGGTGAGATTTACAACAGGTATCGTGTTGTGCCAGCTATCAACAAAAAGATCCAAATTACAAATCGACGTCTAAATTCGATTTTACGTGCAGACATTGATTTGAACGATCCTGATGAATTGCACAATTTCGTCATGGCATACATTTTCTTCTCAGCTATTTTCGAAGGTACATGGTTCTACAATGGCTTCTCACCAATCTTCTCGCTACAACGCAGAGGATTAATGAAGGGCACCGCAGAGCAGTTACAATACATTATGCGTGACGAAATTATGCATGCCGGTTTCGGGATCCGCGTGGTTTCACAAATCATGATGGAAAATGACATCACATTAAATATGGATGAAATCAACGAAATGTGGAAAGAGGCTGAGGCTGCAGAGACAGCATACGCCCGCTACCTACTCGAAAATCCGATACTCGGCTACACAGCGGAAGAGCATATTCAGCAGTATCGTTTCATTGCCAATCGTCGTGCACAACAACTTGGTTTGGAACAACCATATCCAAACGCAACCTGTGCTTTCCCATGGTTAGACGAGCAGGCCAACATTCGAAAAGAAAAGAACTTTTTCGAAACTCGCGTCACCGAATATCAAACCGGCGGCGGCCTAAACTGGGATTAATCGATACCTCATATTGGCCTGTCGCTCTGGCAGGCCAAAATACATCTAAATAGTTTCTTTTTAACGTTGCCCGAACCGATAAAGTTTGTTAAAGTCGCGCCTTCGCTTGCAGCGATAAATCAATTGGAGTTCACAACTCCCCACCGATGCCCAGGTGGCGAAATTGGTAGACGCAGGGGACTTAAAATCCCCCGGTAGAAATACTGTGCCGGTTCGACTCCGGCCCTGGGCACCATTCAAAAATACTCAATCTCATATAAAAAGTGTGTTCTAAACCGCAAATATCGCATTTCAGCAAATATCCTTATTGACTATCTAGCGAAATTTATTAAGATAAACGACATATGGTCAAGGATGAGCATGCATTTAGGGGATGGACAAAGAGGGATTTGCCATGCAGATCGATGAAAGTACAACGTCTAGTCAGACTGACAAACAATGTCTGTTAATCATTGATGATTCAGATGATGTGACTGATTTCTTATCTGAGCTATTCTCAGAGACTTACCATTGTGTTGTTGCTTGTGACGGCATCGAAGGCTTGCAAACAGCCAACAAAATAATACCCGATATCATTATTTGTGATGTACAAATGCCTCGGATGAATGGTCTTGAGGTGGTTCGACTTCTCAAATCTAAACGTGAAACACGCTATATTCCTACCATTCTTCTGAGTGGCTATAACACCCGCGAAAACAGACTCGAAGGACTAAGGGCTATGGCCGATGATTTCATTGCCAAACCCTTTGATTACGAAGAGTTGAACTTAAAAATGTCCAACCTTCTGCAATTGCGCTCAGAGATGATGAGTAGTGAGCCGGAAGATTATATTACGCAAAAACTCGATCTCGATACTTCAGGTTACAGCTCAAAGGATCGCGAACTCATTGAAGACATGATTGAGTACTTCGCAATTCATTATCCAGAGAACAAGTTAAATATCGGTGAGATTGCCGAGAGTCTCAGTTACAGTGTTCGGCAATTGCAGCGTAAGATTAAAACGATTACCGGATTATCACCCATGGACCTGCTGCGGATCTATCGGGTGAAACAGGCCGCTGCAGCGTTATTACGTCATAAGACAATTTCAGAAGTATCAGAAGCTTCTGGCTTTAGTTCACCAAATTACTTTTGTACCTGTTTCAAAGACTATTACAACATCACGCCACGCAAATACCAGCGTCAAGGTAAGGATGCGATTTAATCCCCCATGTAATCATTCCATTTGCTAGCGCAAAACCCCCAGATTTATTGACATAGATCCACTTTTTTCGAATTTGACAAAACTTAGATAATTCCATTGATCTAGGTCAATTCGGATAATTCTCATAAGCATACAATCCGACCCAACTTAGCTCATATGAGCCACCACTGGTAACACCTTGTATAGGTAACAATTTATGGAAACTCACGAATATAACTACAAAGTTGTTAAGCAATTCGCTGTTATGACGATTATCTGGGGTATTGTTGGGATGTTAGTTGGCGTTATTATTGCTGCTCAGCTGATTTGGCCGGATCTTGCCAAAGATATTCCCTACCTGACTTATGGTCGTCTGCGCCCACTACACACCAATGCTGTGATATTTGCATTTGGCGGCAGTGCATTATTTGCCACTTCGTATTATGTTGTTCAACGAACCTGTCATACCCGTATTTTCTCAGACAAACTCGCAGCTTTCACTTTTTGGGGCTGGCAATTAATTATTGTTTCAGCGGCCTTATCCTTACCACTAGGCTATACCTCAGGTAAGGAATATGCCGAACTTGAATGGCCGATTGATATATTAATCGCGGTTGTCTGGGTTGCCTATGCGATTGTTTTCTTTGGTACGGTCGTGAAACGTAAGACGAGCCATATCTATGTTGCAAACTGGTTCTATGGTGCTTTTATTCTGACTGTGGCGATTCTGCACATCGTAAATAGTCTGGAATTACCGTTCAGTATGATGAAATCATATTCCATCTACCCCGGTGCAATCGATGCGATGGTGCAGTGGTGGTATGGTCATAATGCGGTCGGTTTCTTCCTAACAGCTGGCTTCCTGGGAATGATGTACTATTTCGTACCCGTTCAAGCTGAGCGTCCAGTCTATTCATATCGTTTATCGATTGTGCACTTTTGGGCACTCATCGCTATTTATATGTGGGCCGGCCCGCATCATCTTCATTACAGTGCACTTCCCGATTGGGCTCAGTCACTGGGGATGATTTTCTCACTGATTCTGTTAGCACCCTCATGGGGTGGCATGATCAATGGCATCATGACGCTATCTGGCGCATGGCACAAATTACGTCAGGACCCCATTTTACAATTTATGATTGTGGCTTTGTCGTTCTATGGCATGTCGACATTCGAAGGTCCCATGATGTCTATCAAGACCGTGAATGCCTTATCACATAATACCGATTGGACAGTAGGGCACGTACACTCAGGTGCACTTGGATGGGTCGCCATGATCACGATTGGAACCATGTACTCACTACTACCGAAGCTGTTTGGTGTTGAGCGAATGTACAGTATCCGTCTCATTAGCTGGCATTTCTGGGTTTCTACCATTGGTGTCGTTTTATATATCACAGCGATGTGGATTGCCGGTGTCATGCAAGGGCTGATGTGGCGTGCAGTGAATGCAGATGGCACCTTGACCTACAGCTTTGTCGAATCACTCGAAGCGACTTATCCATATTACGGTGTTCGTCTGCTGGGTGGTCTGCTGTTCTTCGGCGGCATGCTTATCATGCTCTACAACGTCATCCGAACTATACAATCCTCTAAAGAGGCTGAAGTGGATTTAGCCATTCCAGCGCCAGCCCATTAAGGAGTCACGATAATGAGTCATGAAAAAATTGAAAAAAATACCGGGCTGATGGCCATTTTGATCATTGTTGCTGTGAGTTTTGGTGGTTTAGCTGAGATTGTGCCGTTGTTCTTTATCACGGACACCACCGAAGCCGTAGATGGTCTGGAGCCTTATCCAGCATTGCAACTGGAGGGGCGTGACATCTATATTCGCGAAGGCTGTAACACCTGCCACACGCAAATGGTTCGTCCGATGCGTGCAGAAACTGAGCGCTATGGCCACTATACGGTTGCCGGTGAGGATGTTTATGAGTACCCACATCTTTGGGGCTCAAAAAGAACTGGACCAGATCTCGCTCGAATTGGTGGCCGTTATTCCGATGAATGGCACCGCGTGCACTTGCTCAACCCGCGTGATGTAGTTCCAGAATCGAATATGCCTGCCTTTGGTTGGTTGCTCGAGAATGAGCTCGATGGCAAGTACACAGCAAAGAAAATGCAAGTATTACAAACTCTGGGAGTTCCTTACACGGAAGATGATATTGCCGGCGCAGCAAATGCTGTCAAAGGCAAGACAGAGTTGGATGCGGTCGTTGCGTACCTGCAAGGCCTTGGATTAGAAATGAGAAACAAGTGAGCCTGTGATGGAAGAAATACTGCAAATTTATCGAGGCGTTGGCACAGCCATATTACTTGTCATGTTTATTGGCATGGTGATCTGGGCCTACAGCCGTAAACCGAAAGCAGCTTTCTCGGAGGCCGAACTACTGCCGTTTGACAAAGAGACTGCTGAGCAAATTAAAGCGAACCGTGAGGAAACGACTCATGAGTGATTTTATTAGTTGGTACATTATTCTGCTGGTTGCGATCAACATACTTGGTTGCTACGCGCTGCTGTATTACACCCGTGATATCGATTCATCGGGTGACGATGACGGCACCACAGGTCACAGTTACGATGGCATTAAGGAATATAACAACCCGTTGCCTCGCTGGTGGTTGTATATGTTTTACATCACCATTGTGTTTTCGATTGTTTATCTAATCCTATACCCAGGTCTTGGAAAGTTTCAGGGCGTTTTGGGTTGGTCTTCAGCGGCACAACATGAGCAAGAAGTTGTTGCGCACAACGAAAAATACGGCCCGATATTCGCGCAATATGCCGCTGTGCCGATTGCTGAATTAGTGAATGATGAGACTGCACTTGGTATGGGGCAGCGAATCTTCGGCACAGCCTGTATTGCCTGTCACGGTTCAGATGGTCGAGGCTCACCGGGATACCCCAATTTAACCGATAATGACTGGCTTTATGGCGGCACACCGGATGATATCGTCAAATCGCTCGTCGATGGTCGTAGTGGCATGATGCCAGCACAAGTAGCGGTTATTGGAGAAGAGAGCATTAATGACGTAGTGGCCTATGTGCTGTCGCTCTCTGGTCGCAAAGCGAACTACGGTTTTGCTGAAAAGGGACAACAGAAATTTATGATGTGCGCAGCCTGTCATGGCGCCGATGGCAAGGGTAATAAATTTCTTGGCGCGCCAAACTTGACCGATGATATTTGGTTATATGGTGCCTCTGAGAAAGCCATCGCGGAGGGTTTACGTAATGGTCGCAATGGTGTGATGCCATCGCACAAAGATATTCTGACACCTGAGCAAATTCACTTGGTTGCGACCTATGTATATTCACTAAGTAAGGAATAAACAACTCTGAATTGCGAAAGGGGATTTAACGCGGCAATGAGGACAGTTTCCAACATTAAGCAGGATTCATCTGACGTCTACAAAGTCAAGAATCCAACCAGTCTGTACGCTAAGGCACCCAAGGTGTATGTGCGTAAAGTGACAGGTTATTTTGCTAACTTTAGAAATCTGGCGGCATGGATGCTGCTGGGTTTTTATTACGGTTTGCCGTGGCTGACATGGAATGATCGGCAGGCGGTACTACTGGATTTACCCAACCGACAGTTTCACTACTTTGGTATTACTTTTTGGCCACAGGATTTTGTATTTCTGACCTGGCTGTTAATCATTGCAGCGCTGGCACTGTTTTTCTTTACCGCTCTGGCAGGGCGCTTATGGTGTGGTTATGCCTGTCCTCAAACTGTCTGGACCAAGACCTTTGTCTGGTTAGAGCGCGTTATTGAGGGTGACCGTGCCAAGCGCATGAAGCTAGACAAACAGCCAATGAGCTTTAGAAAGTTTCGCATAAAGGCCACTAAGCAGTTTAGTTGGATTGTTTACGCAACCTTTACCGGCATCACCTTTGTTGGTTATTTCACTCCGATCAGGGAGCTGTTTGCGATGATCCCTGATATGAGTTTTGGCGGCTGGGAATTATTCTGGATTATTTTTTATTCAGTTGCGACCTATGGTAATGCCGGCTATCTCAGAGAGCAGGTTTGTATCTACATGTGTCCTTATGCACGCTTTCAGAGTGCTATGTTCGATAAAGATACCCTGATCATTGCTTATGATGAGCAACGGGGTGAGCAGCGTGGTTCAAGAAAGCGCAAAGACACAGAATACAAGGCCAAAGGACTCGGAGACTGTATTGATTGTGAGCAATGCGTTCATGTCTGTCCCACCGGTATTGATATCCGTGATGGCCTGCAGTATCAGTGTATCGCCTGTGCTGCCTGCATTGATGTGTGTGATTCTGTTATGGAGAAAATGGGCTACCCCAAAGGACTGGTGCGATACACCAATGAGCATGCCAACGAGGGCCGTGACCATCGCGTGATCCGACCGCGGATGATTTTTTATGCGGTCATTTTACTGGCTGTGTTTTCGAGTTTTGTCTACGCCCTTGGGCAGAGAGTTCCCTTTGAAGTGGATGTCATTCGCGACCGTAATGCGCTGTATACCACCACCATGGATGGCCTGATTGAAAATGTATACAGCATCAAATTACTCAACATGTCACAGGAGCAACAAACCTATGAGGTTACAGTCGATGGTCTGAATGACATACAAGTACTTGGTGATATGACGATTTCTGTCGCTTCAGGTGAGGTAGCAACGATACCTGTCAGGCTGCAGGTCGACCCAGATGATCTGGCTATTGGTAGAAATACCATCGTATTCCGGGCTATTGCTGTTGATAATCCCGCAGTTGTCGCAGAGTCAGAGAGTCGTTTTCTGGGACCAAGTGCTAGAAAGTAGATTGCCGAGGCAGGTAATAAGAGAGGAGATTGATTCATGAGTGACATACTAAACCAGACAGATACTAAACCTTGGTATAAACAATTCTGGCCCTGGTTCATAATGGCTTTTCCGGCTTCGGCAGTCATGGCTGGCATTGCCACCGTGGTGATTGCATTCAAGAATGCCCATGATTTGGTGGTCGATGATTATTACAAAGAAGGTAAAGCCATCAATCAACGTACCGAATTACTCAACAATGCCTATACCAGAGGACTGAATGCCAAGTTGAATCGCTTGGAGGGCAATTTCATTCATATTACTTTCGCTAAACAACAACCCGTAGCGGATTCTTTGACACTTGATTTTATCCATCCGACGAATGCGCAACGTGATTTCAGCATGTCGGTTAAACGTCAGAAAGACGGCAGTTTTCAGGGCTTATCACCGAATCCGACAGCGGGTCGCTGGTATGTGCGTTTATCCAACCCTGAGCAATGGCTGATTAAGTCAGAGCTTGTCGCTACTCAGGCCAGCGGTGCACTCAAGGCAACCAAAAGCTGATGAACAAACTCGCGCAATTTTGTTATCACTGTGGTCTACCCAACGAGCAGGGCACTGCATACCCTGTCGAAATTGCGCATCAAACACACCATATGTGCTGCCCTGGCTGTCAGGCAGTTGCCGAATCGATTGTCAGCATGGGCTTAGCTGATTATTACCAATTTCGGGAAAAATTACCTGAAATCTCGCCACGGGATATGACGTCCGATAAGGCCAGCTTAGTATTCTATGACCATGACAAGGTTCAACAAAAGTACGTTCAGTCATCAACAACTGATGATTCACGTATATCACTCATTATCACAGGGATTGTGTGCTCTGCCTGCACCTGGTTAATTGAATCAAGAATTAGCAAACTTAACGGTATTCATCGCATCACGGTCAATCAATCGACCAACCGTGCCACAGTAGAGTGGGATCCTAAACTCATTCAATTGAGTGACATTCTTGTCGCAATCAATGCCCTTGGCTATCAGGCGCAACCTTATGATCGCGCCGCGAAAGAGCAGGCCCTCATTACACAGAAAAAACGCTATTTACAGAAATTAGCAGTCGCCGGCTTGGGTATGATGCAGGTGATGATGTACAGCCTGGGTTTTTATCTCGACAGTAATCAGGAAATGTCTGAGTCAACCTGGCAGTTGTTACGTTGGGTCAGTCTGTTTATATCAACTCCAGTAGTACTTTATGCGGCCAGTCCGTTTTATCTGTCAGCATTTAAGAGTCTGCGCAATAAAGTGGTTAATATGGACGTGCCAGTGACCATAGCAATCATGGCTGCCTGGCTGGCCAGTGTATATGCCACGCTTGTTGGTGTTGGCGAGGTGTATTTTGATTCTGTCAGTATGTTTGTCTTCTTTCTACTGACCGGTCGTTATCTGCAAATGATGGCGATTCATAAGTCTGGTCGCGCCCTTGAGGAACGATTGGGCTCACAACCAGAAACTGCATTACGTTTGCTCGGTAATCAGCATGAACGCGTATTACTGGAAGATGTTGAGGCAGGGGATGTGCTGATTGTAAAGCCTGCATCGCAGGTACCTTGTGATGGGCTTTTGCTGGAATCATCTGCTGAGGTGAATGAATCGATCTTGACCGGAGAGTCAACACCGGTATTGAAGTCACAAGAGCAACTCATCGCCGCAGGTAGCATTAACAGTGCTGATACGTTTCATATTAAAGTAACCGATCGGGTAGAGAATTCGACTCTGGCCAGTATCATTCGTCTGTTACAGAATGCCCGCGAGACCAAGCCACGCATTCAAGAGATTGCCGATCGGGTAGCGAGTTATTTTGTGCTAGGCATTCTGCTGTTGACTACACTCACAGCCCTGTACTGGTATTACACCGACAGTACGATGGTGTTCGCCACAGTGCTAGCTGTTCTAGTGGTTACCTGTCCTTGCGCACTATCATTAGCAACACCAGTAG
>CAZLIR010000062.1:7601-10615 GCA_964559635.1 uncultured Enterobacterales bacterium | reverse complement strand
CGTGATTGTAAGGATTAATTAATGGATATTACAGAGCTTTTAGCCTTCAGCGTGAAAAATAACGCTTCTGACCTTCACTTATCATCTGACTTACCACCCATGATCCGTGTCGATGGGGACGTGCGTCGTATTAATATTCCACCCTTGGACCATAAGACTGTCCATGGTCTGATTTATGACATCATGAATGATAAACAGCGCAAGGACTATGAAGAATTCTATGAGACGGATTTCTCGTTTGAACTTCCGGGTGTGGCCCGTTTCCGTGTGAACGCCTTTAATCAAAATCGTGGTGCAGCCGCAGTATTTCGTACCATTCCCTCAGAAGTATTAACACTGGAAGATTTGAATGCACCGGCGATTTTTAAAGACATCTCTGAAAAACCACGTGGTTTAGTACTAGTGACAGGTCCTACGGGTTCGGGTAAATCAACCACGCTGGCGGCAATGATCGATTACATCAATGATACTCGTTATGATCACATTCTCACCATTGAGGATCCCATCGAATTCGTCCATGAGTCACGCAAGTGTCTGATGAACCAACGTGAGGTTCATCGAGATACGCTCGGTTTTAATGAAGCATTGCGCTCGGCACTTCGTGAAGATCCGGACATTATCCTGGTGGGTGAGTTACGCGATTTGGAAACAATTCGTCTGGCTCTCTCGGCAGCGGAGACAGGTCACCTGGTATTCGGTACTTTACACACTACCTCGGCAGCTAAAACAATTGACCGTATCATCGATGTATTTCCGGCGGCGGAAAAAGATATGGTTCGTTCAATGCTTTCAGAATCACTTCAGGCGGTAATCGCCCAGACCCTGCTTAAGAAAATTGGCGGTGGTCGAATTGCAGCACACGAAATTATGATTGGCACACCGGCAATACGTAACCTCATTCGTGAGGATAAGGTGGCGCAGATGTATAGTGCTATTCAGACCGGTCTAAATGTCGGCATGCAGACACTGGACCAGTGTTTGAAAGAGTTATTGAACAAAGGCTTAATCACACGTAAAGATGCGCGTGAAAAAGCGAAAAACCGCGAAGACTTTTAATAAAATCTGCTACAGTTAAATAATGACCAAAGTGACAGGAAGATAGAATGGATTTTGAAGCCTTACTAAAATTGATGGTTTCTAAACAAGCCTCTGACCTATTTATTACTGCAGGGGTAGCACCAAGTATTAAAATTCATGGCAAGGTTGTTCCGGTAACACAGCGTGCTCTGTCCTCAGATAAAGCACGAGAAGTTGTGTTAAGCGTGATGAGTGAAGAGCAACGTAAGGAGTTCTCAACCACTCATGAATGCAACTTTGCAATTTCTGCCCATGGCATTGGTCGTTTTCGTGTCAGCGCGTTCCAACAACGTAACCAGATTGGGATGGTGCTGCGTCGTATTGAAACGGTAATCCCAACCACCGAGGAATTACGTTTACCTCCGGTTCTTAATGATGTAGCAATGACCAAACGTGGTCTGGTGATCATGGTGGGTGCTACCGGTACCGGTAAGTCAACCTCTCTGGCAGCTATGATAGGCTATCGTAACCGCAACTCGACGGGGCATATCATCAGTATTGAGGATCCGATTGAGTTTGTGCATAACCACGATCGTTGCATCATGACTCAGCGTGAGGTTGGTATCGATACGGAAACCTTTGAGGTGGCGCTGAAGAACACCTTACGTCAGGCACCTGATGTGATTATGATTGGTGAGGTTCGAACCCGTGAGACGATGGAATATGCCATTGCTTTTGCAGAAACGGGCCACTTATGTATGTGTACCTTGCACGCGAATAACGCCAATCAGGCGATGGATCGTATTTTACATTTCTTCCCGGAAGATCGTCGCGATCAACTGCTCATGGACTTGAGTTTGAATCTCAAGGGTATTATCGCGCAACAGCTGATACCAACGCCTGATGGTAAGGGACGTCGTGCCGCCATTGAGGTGATGCTTAACACGCCACTGATGTCTGATCATATCCGCAAAGGTGAAGTTCATCTCATGAAAGAGTTGATTTCGAAGTCGAATGAGCATGGTATGCAAACCTTCGATCAGGCTCTGTTCAAACTCTTCAAGTCGGCCGAGATTACCTACGAGGATGCGCTGGCGCATGCCGATTCGCCTAACGACCTACGCTTGATGATCAAGCTGGATCAAACCGAAGAAGATGGCGGCTTGCAGTTAGAGGCAGATGGTTTAAATCTGGAAGATACCGAGATTTAGCCACAATCGATCAAATAGGCACTGACAGGTTCACCAAGTAATTCTGATAACTCGCCAATCATTTCTTGCTTGGCAAAACCAAGCCAATGGTTAGGTTTATTTGGCAACATTGCCATCAGTTCAGTCAAAGAACCCTCAAAACAACCGGGCTGAAATTGCTCACACGCAAGACGCGAGATATAGCCTAAATCATCTAATAATGGCATAGAAGCAATCATATTGCCGGGGTAGTCAGGCGTCATGTACTGCGATGGTGAGGGCCGGAAGTCGAAACTATCCTCAGCATACAACACCACACGATCTACCTGACTTGCTATTGCCTTGCGATTAGCATTTAACCAATGCACGGCGACCAGATTACCAAAGCCCTCTGCGAGCACAGTTACGCTGTGTTGTATTTGCCAATCGATAATTTGACCACTAATTGCATAGACATCATCGGGACTGATAGCAACAAGACTTTGCAAGATCAGGTGGTGTGAGTTGGCGACTGTTTCAGATTTAATAACCGCCAATGGCTGATTATTGACGATTAAGAATTGCCCGGGATGAAGTGGCTCTGAACTTTCAGCGCGATAGATATTTGCTGTGGGTAAGGCTTCTATCTGGGTGATGTTATGGAGCTGCATTTTCCTGAAACCAGGTTTCGAGTATGTGGCAGGCTGCCAGACTATCAATAGAGTGTTTTTCTAAACCACGGTAACCAAACTGTGCAAATAATTCTTCCCGTGCTGCGACACTGCTGAGTCGCTCATCAACCAGACGCACATCGAGTCCAAAACGACC
>CAZLIR010000062.1:0-7501 GCA_964559635.1 uncultured Enterobacterales bacterium | reverse complement strand
AGTGGCCTGCCAGTAGAGTCAGTTGGTTTATATCAATACCTATAGACTGACTGGCTTGTTGCCAGCGTTCTTCAAGGGGTGTATCAAAGATAAGCGTTTCGTTCGCAGGCACGGTCAGCCAGGAGTTTTCGAGCATCTCCTGATCCAATTGCCCGGCATCCCAGCCGGCGTAACCCAGTAATAATTGATATTGCTCGGGGCCTTCGTCCTTGGCAATCGCCTCCAGGATATCCATGGATGTGGTCAGGGCGACATCATCATTGATGGCCATGGATGACTCCCAGTCTCCGAGTTCCTTGTGTAACACAAAACCACGTTGCATCTGCACCGGCCCACCAGACAATACGTCTTCATGTTCAAGTAGCTTGGGTGCCTCTAGGCCTAGTTGCTTGAGTAATTCATACTGGTTAACAGGCATGGTCTGGTTGATCATGACACCCATGGCGCCATCCTCATCATGCTGAATGATGTAAGTTACCGTCTCTTTGAAGAACGGATCAGTCAGCCCAGGCATAGCCACCAACAGCTGATCCTTCAGACTGGGGAAGGCACTGTCTAGTTGGTGTTCATTTGATTGTTCGGTTGAAACTGCCATACACGAATAATTTCCAGAATATCTGTATCTACTAGTATCTCATTTGTTAACGGTGCGAAAGGTGATGCTAGTCTCACAATACGTATCGCAGCGTCATCTAGTATTTTATGGCCTGAGCTACGTAATACAAGGATCTCGTTGACCGTTCCGTCAGCATTGATGGCCACCTTCAGGCTGAGACTGCCGTAGATACCGTCTCGTTTCGCTTTTTCCGGGTAGTTTAAATTTCCGATGCGTTCAATTTTTCGCCGCCATGCATCAATGTACAGGGCATCAGTTGCACGATGTGTCGCGGCAGAGACGGTTCGTCTGCGCGGCTTTTTTGCCCGGTTATTGATTTCGACATCAAGCTGAGCTTCGAGGCTCGCAATTTCTAAACTGCGTTGATAGATCGACTGTACTTCGGGTGCCTCAGTCGCATCCTGAACTTCATCTGGTTGTGTATCCGGGTTGATCGTTGTTTTATCACTGAGATCAGTGCTGAGAACCTGTTGCTCTTCAACTTGCTGTTTAGTTACCTGAACTTCAGGCGGCTGTGTTATCTCATTCAGAGTCTGATCGGGGAACGGGGCTATTTCAGTGGTCGTCACCTTCTGAACATCGTCAGCCTCACCGCCACCCAACTGGTCTGCCTGAGCAATAAAATCAGCCTGCTCGGGCCGTTCCTCAGAGCTATTGGTGGCCAGCACTACGTCGAGCGTTCGTTGAAATTTATCCACCACCTTATCTGGCATGGCAAATGTCACACCAAGAAGAATCAGCACATGAAAAGCAGCTGCCAGAAATAGACTGAAACTCATCCGATCAGCGCCAGTGACAACGGGTGTATTATTTGTTTCTTTAGCCAATGGTCCTACCAGTGAAGATTATTCATCAATTATATGCGGTTTCTTTGCTGAGAAAAGGGTTAGACGCTCAGCAAACCCCTGATCGCAGTGTAGAGTACCATCATTTGTGACAATTAAAATGTGCTTTAGTCCCATGTTTTGCATGATCCGTAACCAGTCACTTTGCGGAGCTACCATCAGTGCAGTCGCGGCTGCGTCAGCCACCGCAGGATCATCGGCAATCACGGTTGCTGCTCTGGCTTGCTCAGTTGGATAGCCAGTATTAGGGTCAATAATGTGATGATAGCGTTTGCCATCAACTTCAAAAAATCGACGGTAATCACCTGAACTGAAAATGCTTTCACCGGATACCATATACAGCCAACCCAACGGTTGCTCTTGGTAAGGATCGTCAATCGCAACGCGCCAATTTCGTGTCTGTCGTTTTCCAATCACTTTGATGTCACCGCCAGCATTCACCATGGCATTGCTAATCCCTTGTGCGCGTAATTGCTCAATCAACTGCTGCACACCATAACCTTTGGCATAGCCACCAAAATCAAGCTGGATGTCTGAGTTCGTTCCTCTTACCTGGTAATCAGATATCACGATATTGTCCATGCTGGGGTTTGATAGCACCAGCTGGTTGATCATTGTTTCAGGTGGTAATGAAGCCGTAATCTGCGGATTATCCTGATAAAAGCCCCACAATTCGATGAGCTTGCCGATGGCCGGATTAAAGTAGTTCAGGCTTTTACTATAAAGCTCTTTTGACTGGTTTAGCAGCGGAAGTAGCTGCTCATCGACACTAAACGGCTGCCCAGATTGCAACTGCTTGTTGAGGCGGGTAATCGAGCTCGGCCGCCAGGCATGCCATTGCTCATGCATATAATTCAGCTCTTGCTCTATGATATCTAATGCCTGATCAGCATCGGATGCCGACACCGCCGATAGTGTAACTTCAACGGTAGTGCCAAAGCTGGTAATTTGTCTTACATGAACTTGATTCGAAGCCTTTTCACAGCCAGACAAGGCCAGAATGCATAGAAAGATTACTAGGAGATGTTTCACAATTTAGCGGCAATCGCATCCATTAAATCAGTCGCAATGTCAGTCCCGTATGCTGCATCAATCTCTCTGATACAGGTTGGACTTGTGACATTAATTTCGGTCAGGCTACTGCCAATAACATCCAACCCAACAAAGATTAAGCCTTTTTCAACCAATGTCGGTGCAACACGGTCGACAATAGCATAATCAGAATCAGATAACGGTACCGCGACCCCGCGTCCACCAGCAGCAAGGTTACCACGAGTTTCGCCCTTGGCCGGAATTCGAGCCAGAGCATAGGGTATCGGTTTGCCTTCGATCACTAATATGCGCTTATCACCCTCAGTTATTTCAGGGATAAACTTCTGCGCCATGGCGGTGGTCTTGCCATGATCGGTGAGCGTCTCAATGATAACTCCGATATTTGGGTCATCAGCCTTGACGCGAAAAATTGACGCGCCGCCCATACCATCTAAAGGTTTGAGAATCACATCGCTATGTTTGGCAATAAAATCTCGCAATATGTCAGCACGACGACTGACCACTGTATCTGGTGTACATTCTGGAAACCAGGCGGTAAATAACTTCTCGTTGGCATCGCGTAAACTTTGCGGCTTGTTGACTATCAAAGAGCCTAATTTTTCAGCGAGCTCTAAGATGTAGGTTGAATAGATGTACTCGTTATCAAAGGGAGGATCTTTGCGCATCATGACTACATCGGAATCGCTCAGTGCGGTCGTTTCTGGACTACCTAACTGATACCAGTTGTCCTTGGCAAGATCGATAGTAATTGACCGACGTGTTACAAAAGGTACGCCATTATCAACATAAAGGTCCTGTTGTTCAGCATAATACAACTGCCATTCTTTCTTTTGTGCTGCAATCATCATGGCGAGGGTCGAATCCTTCTTTGGATTGACCGAGGCGATTGGGTCCATGATAAATAAAATGTTCGTCATATTGTCGCTCACTTTGTGAAATGTTTGGCAATTCAAGGTTTTTTGCCTAAATTCGAATCCAAATATAGGTTATTCTTTATTAATTATGACCTATACTGGATCATTATAAATAGATTGCTGATGGAGTGCATGATTAAAATGTGTTACAACCTAGTAACGCATAATTTAATCCAACTTCTTGCGCAAATCACCGTTCGTGTTTAGATAAAGAGATAGTCATATGGAAGATAACTTCGCTGGTCTGAAAACTATGGTCATTGACGATAGTAAGACCATTCGTCGTACTGCGGAAACTCTCTTGAAGAAAGTCGGATGTGAGGTCATCACCGCGATTGATGGCTTTGATGCCCTGTCGAAAATTGCAGAGCAAAAACCTGACATAATTTTCATTGATATTATGATGCCCCGACTAGACGGCTACCAAACCTGTGCCCTGATCAAAAATAATAAGTCTTTTAAGAGCACGCCAGTGATAATGCTCTCTAGTAAAGATGGTTTATTCGACAAAGCCAAAGGGCGAATCGTAGGTTCAGATCAATATCTGACCAAGCCATTTAGTCGAGACGAGTTATTGAGTGCTATACGAGATCACGTGTCATGATGACAGATACACTGATACGTAATGCGAAGATGAATACGATGAAAGTTTTCATGGAGATATGATTATGCGAGTGTTAATCGTTGATGATTCACCTACAGAAATGCATATCCTCAGCAGCCTGATGGAAAAACTAGGCCATACAGTGATCACTGCAAACAACGGTGAAGAGGGTGTCGTTACAGCAAAGGATCAACAGCCCGATTTGGTTTTGATGGATGTCGTGATGCCGGGCATAAACGGTTTTCAGGCAACCCGACAATTACATCGTGACCTCAGCACAAAGAACATTCCGGTCATTATTGTTTCCACCAAAGATCAGGCAACGGATAAAATGTGGGGACAAAGACAAGGCGCTAAAGGTTATGTAACCAAGCCAGTCGAAGAGCAGGAACTGATCGATACTATTGCAGATATTTTTCAGGGCTAAATTACTTAGGAACAATAATGCAATTAAGCCGCGAGCATCATCCCTTTGAGTTACTGGAACAGATGGATCAGTTATGCCAACGCATGGCTGATGCCTTTCCCACTGATAGCCAGGCCAATGAGTACTGGAAAGGAATAGGCTTTGTTGTCGGCGGACAAATGGTTGTAACGCCATGGAACGAGGTGGCAGAAATTCAATCGCTACCAAGTGTTACCCGGGTCCCGGGTGCTAAAGATTGGGTCAAGGGAGTCGCAAATGTGCGTGGCTCACTTTTACCAGTGATGGATCTAGGTAGCTTTATCGGCTACCGGCCGAAAAATTTGCGTAAGCAACGTCTCCTCGTGATTCAACATGATGGTATCTACAGTGGTCTGATTGTTGACGAAATCTTGGGCGCAATTTCCTTTGAACAATTTGAACAGATGGAAGAAGTACCTCATGTTGAGGACAACTTGAAACCTTACATAACGGGTGGATTTACAAAACAGGATACAGACTGGCCAGTTTTCAGCTTGCATGCAGTGGCTGAAAGTCCAGATTTTCGCAAGGTATCCAGAAAGTAATTATCAGCATAAAAATGAGCTTGGAATAATTTTATGAATGCTACAAAGAACAATGCCAAATTATCAGAAGTCCGGAAGGGGAATGGTGCTGTCGCCGGATTATTGATTTTCTTTATCTTGATCATGGTCGCCAACTTTGGCTACAGCCTTGTGCAAGGTCCGGTTGATAATCAGCGTATCGATGCCGCTGACGAATTGCGGGTGTTATCACAACAAATTACCAGTAATGCCAGTGAGTCGGTTGCGGGTAACGTAGATGCCTTTACCTATTTATCAACGACACGAAGTAGTTATGAGCGCAATTTCTTATTGCTGGAAAACAGCCTGAAAGAATTTGATTTCAAATTAGTCAGTCCCGAACAAGTAACCCGTGCTATCAACGACAGTCGTCCGGTGTGGGATAAGGTCAAAGGAAGTGCAGATTCGATATTAAAGTATCGTAACACCATCTTGGATTTGCACGATGTGGCACTGCAGTTATCCAGAACCATTCCCAAGTTACAAGACGATTACCAAGCGGTAGTTCAGAGAATGGTGGCTAACAATTTGCGGGCGGATCAAGTGGCATTGGCCAACAATCAAATTTGGTTAGCAGAACGTATCTCTGCAAATATTGGCAAGATATTAAGCGGAGATCTGGATGCTAGTGAGGGCACTGAGATATTCCGACAGGATCTGTTAACGTTTGGCCGTGTACTGGACGGTATGTTGGACGGTAACTCTGAGGCAAATATTCGACGCATCAACATCTCATCCATCCGAACCATTCTCAACGATATTGCCAGCTCATTCAGCGGTGTACAGAATCAGTCATCAAGGATCATTGAATCGATACCGGAGCTTGCCAGAGCTCATGCATCCGCGGATGAAATATATACCGATGCTGCCAACTTATTGAAAGTCAGTGAGGCTCTAAGCAGGGCATTTACTGATACCGCCAATAGCCGAATTCCAGGTAACCTCAAACTATCGGCTGTTTTAATCATCGTTATTATGGTGTTGCTGTTTATTTTGTACATGCAACAACGTAAGAACGAGCGCGAACAATTAACTGTTTCGGCACAACTGGCCAACAAAGAAAAAGAGCAGAACGAACGAAATCAGGAAGCAATCATCCGACTGCTGGATGAAATGGAAGGGCTCGCTGATGGTGACCTGACTGCGCACGCCACGGTAACGGAAGATTTTACCGGTGCGATTGCTGACGCTATGAATTACACCATCGACCAACTTCGTAGTCTGGTTTCAGCGATTAACCGCACCGTTGAGCAGGTGAGTCACTCTACTGATCAGACACGCTCTAGTGCGGCAGAAATGGCCCAAGCGTCGCGTAACCAGGCGCAGGAAATAGTTGCTGCCTCAGCTGCGATCAGTGAAATGGCACAATCAATTGAGGATGTTTCTACCAACGCCGGTGAAACTTCTGAAATGGCACAAGAATCGGTAGCAATCGCGAAGAATGGTGGCGATACGGTACGTAACACCATCCGGGCGATGGACAACATCCGTGAACAAATTCAAGAAACCTCAAAACGTATTAAGCGACTCGGTGAAAGCTCGCAAGAAATTGGTGATATCGTAGCACTTATTAACGACATTTCCGATCAGACCAACATTCTGGCGCTCAATGCTGCTATTCAGGCGACAATGGCCGGTGAAGCAGGTCGTGGTTTTGCGGTTGTATCGGACGAAGTACAGCGACTCGCAGAACGTTCTGGTAATGCGGCACGACAGATTGAGGCGCTGGTTAAAACTATTCAGAACGATACGAATCAGGCCGTTATTTCAATGGAATCATCAACCTCCGAGGTGGTGAATGGTGCACGACTGGCACAGGATGCTGGTGTTGCACTGGAACGAATTGAGAAGGTATCAAACGATGTAGCTGGTTTGATTACCAACATCTCCGAAACCGCTCGTCAGCAGGCTGGATCAGCTGTCAATGTATCCAAGACGATGAACGTTATTCAGGACATTACCACCAATACTGCAGCGGGTACTGAAAAGACCGCAGGTGCAATTGGTGATTTGGCAGAGCAAGCGGAGGAACTGAAAGGTTCAGTCGCCGGCTTTAAATTACCGGAATAATTTACACAAACGCATGGATCACATTTGTAAGGCTAAGATCTCTATGTCAGTGATATTCTCAACACAGGGCATGAACTAGATGGCTGCCAATTACGATCAAGTAGCGCTTAATTGGGTTAAACCTGAAGTTGATTCGACGCTTGAACAGGCGAAGCAGTCACTTGAGTCTTTCTCTGAATCACGAGAGGACGTGACTCAACTACGTTATTGTCAATCATGCCTCCATCAGGTACAGGGTACGCTGACAATGCTTGAGATCGTCGGTGGCTCAATGCTCGCCGAAGAGATGGATCTCTTGACTGACCACATTATTGAGAATCAAGACGCTGTTCAGCAAGAAGCTTACGAAGTGTTGATGCGTGCCATCTTACATCTTCCCATTTACTTAGAG
>CAZLIR010000061.1:3019-10799 GCA_964559635.1 uncultured Enterobacterales bacterium | reverse complement strand
CTAAAGCGTCTGCTGGACGTGCTCTAGATTCAATGATCAACAGCATTACTGGTGCATTATCAGGTGGTGATTCTGTTTCATTGGTAGGCTTCGGAACATTTAGTGTAAAAGAACGCGCTGCAAGAACTGGTCGCAACCCACAAACTGGTGAAACTATCCAGATTAAAGCTGCAAAAGTTCCTGGCTTCAAAGCCGGTAAAGCTCTGAAAGACGCTGTAAACTAGTTTCTTTTAAACCGTGTCAGCACCACTCGCTGGCACGGGTTCTTCTCCAAACCCGCTTACCATCCCGCAAACCACAACAAATGCTTGAACGCGGGGCCACAATCCACTAATATTCAGCGCTCTGCAACACGACAGATGACGTGTTCAAACCGTTAAAAGAAACACGAGATCGATACCAACATGCTCGAAGCTATACGCAATAAATCCAAAGGCCCGGTTGCCAAATTTGTCATTGGCTTAATTGTCATTCCATTTGCATTTACTGGAGTCTATTCTTATTTTAATTCTGGCTCAGCAAACGTAGTCGCTGTAGTGAACGATTCAGAAATCACAGTACGTGATTTCGAACAGGCATACAGAAACCAGCAACAAAGTTGGGGCGAGAATTTTGACCGTTTTTTCAACACCGATGAACGGTTACAACAATTCAGAACCAGTGTGCTCGATCAATTGATTAATCAAAGATTATCAACGCAAGCACTGAGAGACATGGGGTTGCGTGGCAGTGATGAAGACATCAAACAGCAGATTCTATCGACTACACAGTTCCAAGATGAAAACGGTAATTTTGACCTCGATGTTTACAATCTGGTTTTACAGACAGCCGGTTTCACCGCTGAACAATATCAGGCGGCACTGAAATCGGACATTGCTTCGAACCAATTTTTTAATGGCTTGTCGAGCACTAACTTCAGCTTGGAATATGAGCTGCTTCGTCATCAAATGCTCGAGACACAAACGCGTGACATTGAATACCTGACCATCGCCAAGTCTGCCTTCGCTGAAACCTTTGATTTCTCAACCGAAGAGGGACAGCAGGAACTACAGAATTACTATGATACCAATCAGACACGCTTTAAGATTCCAGAGAAAGTGTCTATTAGTTACTTACTGCTGAAGAAGAGTAACTTCATGGATAATGAGATTACCGAGCAGGAAATCCTTGATTACTACGAGGACAACAGTGATCGATTTACTGGCACGGATCGCCGTAAGATTGCGCACATTCTTGTGAATGTCGCTGTCGATGCTGATCAGGCAGCAATCGACGCAGCGCTAGCTAAGATTAACGAAGCTAAGGCAGCGATTGATGCAGGAGAGTCGTTCGAGGGAGCTGTTGCCAGTTACTCAGAAGATCTGGTGTCTGCTGAAATGGGTGGAGAATTTGGCTGGGTTGAGTCTGGTATGGGTCTGGATGAGGCATTTGAGGAGGCTGCATTGGCACTTGCTGACGTGGGTAGCATATCTGAGGTTGTGCGAAGTTCATTTGGTTTTCACCTGTTGAAGCTACTCGAATCAGAATCATCGACAGCACAACCATTAGAAGATGTCCGTGATGAAATTGTCACAGCATTGCAGGAAACTATCGCTGATGATCGTTTCTACGAAGCCAAAGAGATGGTTGCCGAGCGAGCATTCGAATACAGCGATAGTCTCGAAGAAGCGGCTCAGTCAGTGAATATGACCGTGAAAACCAGTCCGATGTTTGACCGTCAGTTTGGTATCGGTTTGCCAGCCGACTTGCAAGCAAATCCAGAAGTCTTGACGGTTGCATTCTCCGATGAGGTATTACTCGATGATCTTAACTCCGAAGTGATTGAGCTTGACGAGGACAACGCTGTGGTGTTGCGTAAAGCATCATACCAGGCGGAGGGCGTGCGAGCCTTTGCTGATGTCTCTGCAAACATTGAACAAATCCTGACCGAGCAGCGTGTCAGTGAAAAGGCGGCCGAAACGGCATCTGCTGTGTTAGCTTCCGTGAAGGCAGGAGATACATTAGATGCGATCAATGCCACACTGACAGATACCGGTATGACATTGAACTGGCAGACTCAGGCTGGATTATCGCGAACCGGTACCGAGGTTGACAGTCGAATTCGTGAAGAGGCTTTTGTGATGAATCTGGATACCAAAGCGGTTAGTCAGGTTGGCATGACCTCAGGTGACTATGCCATCGTGCGACTATCAGCTGTCAATGAGCCAGAGTCAGATGTCACTGCTGCATTAGCACATCAAGAAAAATTCACTAACTTCTATCGTGAATCCGAGCTCAGTGCTTACATTAAACAACTGGATGCTAACGCCGATATTCAACGTCGTTTGAGTAACACAGATATTATTCAGTAAGTTCTACAATTAGGAGTTGTCATCCAAGTGATGGCAACTCGCTATCCTATCACTAATAGTCCGCAAGTCCGGACACTCAGTTCGACATAAATCAGTCGCATTCTGGCAACGGTCATAATAAACGCAGGCTGACATACTGGCATCCATCGTCGCAGAGGTTTTGATTTTAGGATGGTAGACGTTGACATCCAAAAAGTCCTGAGTGTAGGGATGTTTGGGTTGATTCATAATTGTATCAGCAGGACCATACTCAACGATTCTCCCGCGACATAACACCAAGACGTTATCGCACATATGCTTAATCACATTGGCATCCTGGGTCACGATAATAAATGAAATGCCAAGATCCTTTTGCAGGTCAAGCATCAAATTAATGATCTGTGACTGGGCAGAAGACTCCAATGATGACAACGGCTCGTCAGCAATAATACAGATAGGCTCCATCACTAACGCTCGCGCAATTGCGATTCGCTGTCGCTCACCAGCAGAAAACGAGTGCGGTCGACGAGTGATGTATTCCTCTTTGAGCCCTACCAGATTAATGACCTTTTTGATCCGCGCCTGCTGCTCATCCGGATCGAGCGATGTCATATTCGTGAGCGGCTCAAGCAGTATTTGTCCTAGCGTTAAACTGGGGTTCAATGATCCTTGAGTATCTTGAAACACCATGCGGATCCGTCGATTGTGTTGCAGGCGTTTTGATTCGGACAGCTTAGATATGATTTTGTTATCAATGTAGAGCACACCCTCATCAGGTTCGAGTGCGCCAACTAAAATTTTTGCTAGTGTTGATTTCCCTGAGCCCGACTCACCCAGTATACAGAGCGTCTCTCCCTCTGTGACATCAAATGAGATGTCTTTGAGTGCCCAAAAACATTCAGTGTCATTACCCCAGCTTGTTTTATTGAGATATTTTTTGGCTATTCTTGCGGCGACAACGGCTGGTTTATTCATCGGCTTTGACTCCGATAGGGAAATGACAGCGGATCATGTGATGATCCTCAACGATGGGCTTAGGTGCATGGACGCACTTAGTGTCGGCGTTGGCACATCTCGGTCCCAGATAGCAGCCGACTGGTAAATTCTGTAATGACGGCTTGGAGCCTTTAAGTGCTGGCACCTGCGATTTAGGTTCAAAAGACCAGTTGACAGGAATTCCTGAGAGAATCGATAGCGTGTATGGGTGTCGTGCCCGATTGAATATGGTTTCTTTGCTGCCTGATTCAACGACCTGTGAGCAGTACATGATACTGATGTGGTCTGCGCTGTTACGAAGCATTTGCAGGTCATGGCTAATCAAAATCATGGCCATATTTCTCTGTCGGACCAAATCATTGAGAAGCATCATCATTTGATATGCCTCAGTCGGAGGAAGCTCGGTGGTCGGTTCATCAGCAATCAGCAACTTTGGATCACAGGCCAATGCGATAGCAATCATGACTCGTTGCAGAACCCCGGCGGTCAACTGATGTGGGTAGCTGTTCAAAATGGCATCAACATTATTAATACCAACATCCGTCAACAGTTGTTCGCTTCGTGATAGACACTCTGACTTACTCTTGTACCCATGTTCCTGAAGCGTTTCACGAAGTTGTGTTTTAATCTTGAAACAGGGATTGAGGGATTCCTTGGGCTCTTGAAAAATAATCGATACGTCTTGATACAGGGTTTCTCTGCGTCGTTTATGTGACATCGTCAAAATATCTTCACCATTAAGCGCCAGTCTGTCAGCCTTAATTCGGGTATTGCTCCCCAACAACCCCATAATCGCGAGCATGGCAATCGACTTACCGGAGCCTGACTCACCGATGATGCCATGATAAGCGCCTTCCTCGACGCGCATGGTGAAATCATCGAGTGCCTTAAACCAGCCTCGGGGTGAATTAAACTCTACGGTTAAATTGTCGACTTGAAGGAGAGCCATTAGCGTTGTTTCCTCAGTCGGATGACTCGGCTTAAGCCATCGCCAATATAATTAATAAATAGCACCGTAATCAGAATAGCCAGTCCGGGCATCGTGACCGCCCATGGTGCGATGTGCATCGAGACTCTGGCATCATACAGCATGGTTCCCCATTCAGCTGAAGGTGATTGTGCGCCAAATCCCAGAAAGCCCAGTAAGGTGATATCCACGATGGCAATTGACAGTGCAAGTGTGACCTGTAATACCAGCGGGGCAGTGATATTGGGGAATATTGATTTGAATAATATTCGAAAGGTCGTGGCGCCATCTAACTTAGCTGCTTCGATGTAGGGTTTTTCAAGCTCATCTTCAACACTGGCGACTGTGGTGCGCACAAAGTTTGGTAACAACACGATCATCACAGCAATACCCGCATTGATCAGACCGGGTCCGAGTAATGCCACAACCACCAGTGCCAACACCAGTGATGGAAAGGCAAAGATGACATCCATGCTGCGCATGATGATGAGCATGGTATTACCTCGCTTATAGGCACCCACAATACCCAAGCCAACACCGATTAGCATGGCAGCGGCGACAGATAGGAATGAAGTACCGAGGGTTAGAGGTGCCCCCTGAATCAGACGCATGAGGATATCACGGCCAAGTATATCGGTTCCCAATAGAAACGTAGTTGTGCCACTATCATGCCAGGACGGCGGCAGTAGTGGCTCTCCTTGTGCATGTTCCGAGATGAAGGCACCGACGAGGGCAAATAACATGATAAGCATAAAGCCAAGCAGACTGAATAGTGCCGGTTTATTGGTCTGGAAAATCAGCCAATTACTCTCCCTAACCGAGCGTTTTGTTTCATCGTGTGGTAAGAGGGCCTTTAAATTAATCATGGTAGACCCTTACCTTGGTATGTGCTTGAGGATTAATCGCCAGAACGAATAGCTCTATGATGGCATTGATCACAATCACCATGGTTGCTGTGATGAGAACGCCGCCGGCGAGCGACATATAGTCTGCCTCAGTTAGCGCATCGATTAGCCACTTACCGATACCGGGGCGTGCGAAGATATATTCAACTACCATGGCGCCGGTCATAAGCGTACTGATTTGTAATGACAGTGTTTGAGTCATTGGGATAAGGGCATTCCTCAAACCATGATGCCAGTATATGTTGAACTCACTCAACCCCTTGGCTTGTGCTGTTTTAATATAGTCTTCATTGAGTACATTCAGCATCGCCTGTCGGGTGACACGGATGGTGATGGCCATTGGCAGTGTCGCTAATGTTAGTACCGGTAGTATCAGATGCGCGATGGCATCGTAGAAAGCTTCGAGGCGGTAACTTCGTTCTGAGAGCAGGGTATCGATCAGCATAAAACCCGTCACAGGTTCAATATCATATATAAAGCTGAGCCGACCAGCGACAGGCGTCAGCTTGAAGCCAAGCGAAAAATACACAATAAGGATAATTGCCCACCAAAATACCGGCATTGAGTAGGCAGCAATGGATAAATTATTGATCACGGTATCAGTGGTTGAGCGATGTTTCCTTGCTATGAGAACACCTAGCGGTATGCCAACCATGACTGCCAATCCTGTCGCGAGAATCACTAACTCCAGCGAGGCGGGAAGATGACCCATGAATGATTCGAATACATCCTTTGATGTGACACTTGAAATACCTAAATCACCGGTAAACAGACCACTGAGATAAGTTAAGAACCCCAACTGCTCACTCGCCGTCGAGTCGAGGCTAGTAATGAGTGCAAAGCATACAAGACAAATCCCCACATAAGACACGGTGATGAAGAATAATTGTCTCAGTAACAGATTTTTCACTCGGCACCTTTCTCGATACGATTGAAATTAACGCCACCGAGTGATTCGATGGTGATGCTCTTCAGCGATTTGCGTGCTACCAGCGTTTCCTCACCCGTTGCGATGGGCAATAATGGTAATTGCTCGGCTATCATCGACTGAATGGCAAAGTAGCGCTGTCTTTTTTGATCAATATCTTGGCTGTTAATGGCTTCATTAATCAGATTATCCAGAAACGAACTACACCAGAAGGTGCGGTTGGTTTTTGCATCAATGGCATTACAACTTATCAGCGCATTTAAAAAGTCACCGGGATTATGGTTGTCTGCCACCCACCCCAGCAGGGCAAGGTCATGCTCTCCCTCATTGACCTTATCAAGGTAGGTACTCCACTCGTAGGTCACAATGGTTGTTTGCACCCCAACTGCTTGAAGATCCTCCTGAATCAATTCTGCCATGAGAGTGCCATTGGGATTGTAAGAGCGTTGCACGGGTAGAGCCCATAGCTCCAGTGAAATATCGCCTAGCGCCAATTCTTCTATAATCGCTTTGGCGCGCTCAGGATCAAAATCGACAGTCGTCAGATTGGCGTTATGGTAGGGCACCATAGAAGGCGGTATCAAGGAATTATTGGTGATACCCAAGTCACCGTAGACCTGCTCATTGATTCGTTGCTTGTTGATCGCCATCGCTATCGCCGTTCTGAAACGAATATCCGACATGGGGCGCTTTTGAATATTGAATGCCATAAAACCGATATTTAAACCCGGCTTATGTAACAGTTGAATATCCTGATCATTAACCAGCAGATCATATTGGCTCTTCGGTGGGTTCAACATCATGTCACATTCACCGGATACCAGCCGAGCGTAGCGGGTCGCCGAGTCAGGTGTAATGGCATAAATCAGGTGCTCGATACTCGACTTGCCGTCATAGTAATCGGCATGAGCAAAATAGCGGATAAAGCTATTGTCTTGATATTTATTGAGCTTGAATGGCCCTGTGCCCACTGGTAGTGAATCGAATTGTGTCCTGTTCAGTGAATGACGTTCAATAAAATCGGCGTACTCTTTGGACAGAATCGAAGCAAAATCCATGGATAGGCTATATAAGAATGAGGCATCGGGCGCACGTAGTTCGAACGACACCAGCAAATCTCCCATTGCGTTAACACTTAGGAGGTTATCTCGTAAGCCAGTTGAGTGCAGATAATAGTAGCCACCATCACCATGAAATGGATGATTGGTATCAAGCTGTCGTTGGAACGAGAAGATGACATCCGTTGCATTCATTGGGCGAGTTGGCTCAAACCACTCAGTTCGATGAAATTGAATATCAGGTCGCAGGGTCAGCACATAATTCAGACCATCATCGGATATTTGCCAATGGGATGCCAGAGACGGGATGACATTGCCATTATCATCATCAATTTCAACCAGACGATTAAACAGTACCCGCGAGCTGGCATTAAAATCTGTGAATGAGGTACCTACGTTGGGATTAAAATTATCGGGAGCACCGTCGGAACAGAAAATAAGGCTTTGTTGGTGCAACAGAGATGTATTGTTATCAGTACAACCTGCACCGGCAATGATCACCCAGGCGATGATGACAACAAACAGTGACTTATGCGGCATACTGATCATTTAAATAGGCCTTAATTTAACTGTGGCTAAGTGTACACCACAATAGG
>CAZLIR010000061.1:0-2919 GCA_964559635.1 uncultured Enterobacterales bacterium | reverse complement strand
AGTTCACGAATGTTACCTGGCCATTGATAGGCCAATAGTGCATCAAGTGCTTCTGGGGCGAAGCCGGCAAAATATTCACGCTGCAATTCACGTGTCATGTTGACGGCAAAATACTCGGCTAATAAGGGTATATCCTCAATTCGCTCTCTGAGCGGGGGCAAGGTGATCACATCAAATGCCAGACGGTCCAGTAAATCAGCACGGAATTTTCCTTGCTCGGCTAAATCAGGTAAGTCTTCATTGGTGGCGCATATCAAGCGGACATTCGTCTTCAGTGTTTTATTCCCGCCCACACGCTCATATTCGCCATACTCAATGACACGCAATAACTTTTCCTGTACTAAGCCGGAGGAGGTGGCTAGTTCATCCAGAAATAGTGTGCCACCATCTGCGCGTTCAAAACGGCCGGTGTGTCGTTTGCCCGCTCCGGTAAATGCACCTGATTCGTGACCAAATAACTCTGTTTCTAACAGCGACTCATTAATGGCGGCACAGTTCATCGTGACAAAGGGTTGATCCCAACGACTCGAGAGGTAATGCAGTCGGCCGGCAACTAGCTCTTTACCGGTACCGCGTTCACCGACAACCAGAACCGGTTTGTCCAATGGTGCGACTTGGGAGATATGCTCGAGTGTTTCCAGGAAGTGGGCTGATTCACCGATCAGATTATCGCGTTCACTGGTAGAACGATTGGTATTGGCAGTCATTTTGTTCTTGCTGATGGTTAATTTTACTAATTATTGGTTGAATTGTTACACAGATACAACCTGCTTGGCTAGTTGAAATAAGCAAATGTTTGATTTTTCAGTAGCTTAGGTTGATTTGAAATAGTTGGCACGATGGTTGTATGTATGTAAGTAAAATGACGTAATCAAGATGATTGTTTGCAGATTGAGTAACGATTAGTTCACTGACAACAATCCCATGAATACATTGGAGACAAGGAATGAAAATGAATAAAACACTAGAAGCTGTAGAGCCTCGACAAATTAAAGCGGTTGCCTCAGGCATTATCGCTGTCGTTGGATTGACACTAGCACTTATTGCTTTTGGTGTGGCTTGCGATCATGGAAGCCTGGCCAAGCAAGTAGTTGAAGCAGTTAGCCATGGACCAGTCGGCGATGTGGTCAACGCGATTTATATTAAATAAGTAGTAATAAGTAATTATTGTTAAAGTAGTAAGTAACTGAACCGAGAGGAATTTAAACATGGGCATATTTTCACGTTTTGCAGATATCGTAAATGCCAACCTGAATGCAATTTTGGATAAGGCCGAAGATCCTGCCAAAATGATCCGTCTAATCATCCAGGAAATGGAAGACACTCTGGTAGAAGTCAGAACAACTTCAGCTAGAACCATTGCGGAGAAGAAAGATCTCAACCGCAAGATTCAGCGTTTACGTGATGAAGCAGAGTCATGGCAGCAAAAAGCTGAATTGGCTTTAAGTAAAGAACGCGAAGATCTGGCTAAAGCGGCACTTGTCGAGCGCAAACAGGCGCAAGAAATGGTTGAAGAGATGGAAAAACAACTCCAAGGAGTTGAAGATAGTCTGGACCAACTCAATACTGAAATTGGACAGTTGCAGGAAAAACTGCAAGATGCCAAGGCGCGTCAGTCTGCATTATTAATGCGTCATAAGACTGCCAGCTCTCGATTAAAGGTTCGTGAAAAGCTATACAGTTCAAATGTCGATGATGCTATGGAGCGATTTGAATCATTCGAGCGTAAGTTGGATAATCTCGAGGCAAATGTAGATGCTCAGTCACTGGGTCGTAAGAAAACCCTGGCTGAAGAGATCGATGGTCTGGAAGAAGACGAGAAATTAGATGCAGAGTTAGCTGAGCTCAAAGCCAAAATCAGTGGCAGCAAGACAAGTAAAAAAGAGTCTAAATAATTCATCTAACTTTAATAACTGAGGTTATCAACTATGAGCGGATTAGAAGCAATCGGAGTTCCATTAATACTATTTATGATATTTGTGGCTCCAATTTGGGTCATCATGCACTACCGCACTGCATCAAAGAAGACCGCGGGGTTATCACAAGATGATCAGCAGTCTCTTCACGACTTGATGGAATCAGCTGACCGCATGGAGCAGCGCATCGAAGTGTTAGAGTCTATACTCGATGAAGAGACACCTGATTGGAGAAAAAAGTATGAGCAATAATGACTCAGGCAGACGTGAATTATATAGAGACCCCAGCCGTGCCAAAATAAGTGGTGTCTGTGCTGGTATCTCTGACTACTTTGATCTTGAAGTCTGGGTGGTACGAATCATTGCAGTCAGTGCATTATTATTGTTTCAGGTAATGCCGGTGTTATTCGCCTATGGTATTGCCCATCTGATATTGGAGCCCAAGCCAGGCGCAACGCGCAAAAGACATGGTACTAAAGCGCGCAGCAAAGGTTATAAAAAGAGTTCCTCACATGGCACCAGTACTGCAGATGATGCGACGCCGGAAAAAGCCACGGTACAGCAAATCTGGAAAAAAGGGGGCATACCCACTCAAACCATCCGTAAAGTGAGCCAACGATTCAAAGATTTAGATTCACGGCTACAGAATATGGAGACTTATGTCACCTCTCGACAATTCCAATTACGGCGAGAATTTAACGACCTGTAATCACCTCTTAACAAGAAGCCCGGTTATTAAATAATCGGGTTTTTTTGTGAATTCGTTTAATCTTTAAACAACTTTCCACAAAATTAAATGTAAATATTCCTAAACACCTTGATATCAGCGCTATATTGCGTTGACTCACCATACTCAGACGTTTATGATTCCTGTTCGTATAAAATGATGACGAGACTATTGTGTGCGTGACACATGACTTCCGGCATCAATTAATTAAAAATAACTCCTAATCAAGGATCCTACGATTCAACTAGATATCAGGAATTAAAATGTCTAAGCCAA
>CAZLIR010000060.1:0-10809 GCA_964559635.1 uncultured Enterobacterales bacterium | reverse complement strand
TATGGCAACGGGATTATTCGCTGCCGGGATCAGTTCAGCAATCACTGCACCCCTTGCGGCTGCTTTCGCACTACGCGGTATTCTTGGCCTCAATAATCAACTAACTGATTGGTCATTTCGAGCCATTTGGCTGACTATTTTGCTACTGGGTATGGGGGTTTCAGCATTGCAGATGCGTCCTGTGAATATTATCTGGTTTGCGCAAGTTGCCAATGGGCTGTTACTTCCTATCATTACGAGCTATTTAATCTGGGTAATGAACTCTGACACCTTGGGACAATTTAAAAATAATCGACTTCAAAATATTCTCGGATTGTTTGTTCTGAGTGTTGCGCTGCTGTTGAGTGGCCGCAGTCTCATGTCCGCGTTTGGTCTACTGTAAATGAATGATTCGAGCATGGATAACTGCGGCGTAAAACACATCGATTTGAATTGTGATATGGGCGAGTTTGAAATGCTCTCAGAGGCTGAGCTTGACTGCGCCATCATGCCACACATCAGTCGTTGTAATATCGCGGTTGGCGGACATGCTGGCAATCGTGACACCATCAAATTTTGCTTTGCTGAGGCGGCCAAACATCAACTGAAGACAGGCATTCACCCCAGCTATGCTGACAAGGAAAATTTCGGACGACAGGTGTTATCAGAACCCTGGAGCAAAACGCTGGATGATTTGCAAAGTCAAATCGATCTCGGCTTGTCTGTCGCCCAAACTGAAGGGATTGTGTTAACTCATATCAAGTTACATGGTGCCCTTTACAATGAGGTTGAAGCCAACCCTGAAGCTGCGCAAAAAGTCGCAGGTTTGCTAGCAAACTTTCGTGAGCTATCAGTTCTAGGCATGGCAAATGGCCTACTGCAGAAGGCCTGTAATAACTTATCTCTTTCATTTATCAAAGAGGCCTTTATTGACCGTCGCTATATTAATGTCAGTCAATTGCAACCTCGTTCGGAGGCTGGCGCTGTCTTTAGTGAGGAGGACGACATCGTTCGGCAGGCGTCTGCGATTGCGTCACAGCAGCCGGTGATATCTGCGGCTGGTCAAGCGTTGAATATCAGCGCCGACAGCCTGTGCATCCATTCAGATACGCCCAATGTCATGCGCTTTATCAAGGCAATCAGACAACAATTTCAATCTCAGGGCATACATGTCAGTTAACCAGTCGTTTGCAGAGCAACTGGAAGTCCGTTGGTATAGTAACGGTGAGCAAAGTCTGTGCTGCGTTCTAAGCCATGACGATTATGCCAGTCAGATACCTGTTTTATGTCAGTCGCTGGCAATGAGATTAAGGAAATTATCTTCAGCCGGGACAGACATCATCCCGTGTCAAAATTCCATCACCCTAGTCAGTGCAGATGAGCAGACACTGTTATACCTCAAACAACAATGTGAACTATTACTGTTTCAGAGTTCCGATGTCTTATCAGTCGATAGTCGCCTGCACGAAATTACGATTTGCTACGATGAGCGCCTCGACACTGATCTTACTGAGCTGGCAGCTAAACTCGGTATTAATAAAGCAGAGATCATTGAGCGTCATCATCGGGTTGAGTATCGGGTGGATATGCTCGGATTTCTGCCAGGCTTCTTCTACCTCTCAGGCTTGGATGATTCGCTTAAAATAACCAGAAAAACTACGCCTTCTGTCAAGCTTCCTGCAGGCTCGGTCGCCATTGCTGAGCAAATGAGCGGCATCTATTCTCTGGCAAGTCCGGGAGGCTGGTGGGTGGTTGGTCAAACCCCTGAAACACTCTTTGATATTCACGCTGATCCACCGGTGGCAATTTCACCGTTGGACAGGATCCGCTTTCGACCTATTGAATATGCCGAGTTTATGGAGCGCAAAGCATGATCGAGGTCATCACTGGCGGCTTACAAACCACTGTTCAAGATCTTGGTCGCAGAGGCGTGATGCATCTGGGGATTGGGCAATCAGGTGTCATGGATACACTGAGTGCCATATCAGCGAACCGACTGGTTGGTATGGACGACAACAACCCGGTGCTTGAGTGCACACTGGTTGGACCATCGCTAAAGTTTCATGATGATATGCTGATTGCCATTTGTGGTTCAGATATGACATTCACACTGCAGCAACAAGCAATCCAGCAAAACAGACCCATAGCCGTTAGCAAAGGGACTACTTTAACCTTTAAATCGAATCATCTCGGCGCCAGAGCATACATCGCCTTCAGCAAGACCATGGATATCCAACCAGTACTAGGTTCAGTGGCCACTCATCTGGGTGCTGGTATTGGCGGACTCAATGGCAGAGCACTCATGAAGGGCGATAAAATCCAATTTATGGATGTCGAACCTCAGGCTAAAGCCGACATTGACAAAATCTCGACTGCCCACTACGCCGGACACTACCAAATTCGCTACACCAGTAGCCCTGAGTCTAATAATTTCAGCGCAGCTCAGTTGGAACATTTCGTCAAACAAAAATATCAGGTCACGAAAGAATTCAATCGTATGGGGATCCGCTTAACTGGACGGGCCATTAACTTCGCGGAGTATCCAAGTATGCTATCCAAAGGTCTGTTACCCGGCGCAATACAGATACCACCCGATGGCTTGCCCATTATTGCCGGGAAGGATGCCCAAACCACTGGAGGCTATGTGCGGATTGGCCAGATCATTCAGGCTGATTTACCGATTATCGGACAATTACAAACCAATGATGAAATCCAGTTTCAAGCCATCTCATTATCGGATGCCATGTTGATAAACCAGACACAGGCTGAATTACTCAAACTTTTCAATACAGCCACGTGGTGGCAAGTTATCAAGCCTGGTTAGCGACTAAAGCCATAAAATCTGAGGATTGCACTTTCTGACGTATGAAGACCATGGTCTCGTCAAATGCCTGTTTTATTGCCTCGTCGGTGTCATCTAATTTTGACGGATCAGGTGTCGGCCAATGCAGTTTCGGCGTGTCACCGAACCAAACCGGACATACTTCACCGGCCGCTGAATCGCAAACAGTAATAATTAAATCGGGTTCGAAGTCAGCGACATCGTTCCAGGATTTAGAGCGTAATTGTTTAGTCGCGATGTTATTTCGTTGCAATAATTTAACCGCATCGGCATTGACCTGATCCTCGGGCGAACTGCCGGCACTCTCGGCTGTGACGATACCCTTGCCCAAGGCATTGGTAACGGCCTGATATAACTGACTCCGACATCGGTTATGAGTGCATATGTAAAGTACTTTGAAAGATTTCATTCTAATTATAAAAATATCTCATGAACGATTTTGACAGTATAAAGTCATATGATTGTGTTCGCCAGATAGCTCTGCTATGTTGCAACAATAATGTCACATTTACACTGTCACATTCGTAGCGATACAGATTGCGAATCGGCACGCCGGACTAACAGAGGTAATTTTGACTTTTTATCAGTCCCAGAACTAAGAATTGTGGACGCTGTCAAAGAAATCATAGACCTTATCAGTTAGTCTGAGGCAAATTTTGATGGAGAATAACGGTATGCTCGTTAAAACTAAGCAATTGCTCATTCTTTTCAGTGCAGCATTTATCCTGACTGCATGCGGTGGCGGCGGTGGTGGTAGCTCGAACCCTGAGCCGCCTCCTTCCGGGGGTGGCAATGAACCCACATACACTGCCGGTACTTTCGAGGATGACGATTTGTTCAAGAATCGTTGTGAGAACCCAAGAACAACCACCGATATCAATGGTGACCCCTACCCGGATATTCAGGGCTCTACATTGTATGAGAATCATTGGTTACGTTCGTGGAGCAACGATACCTACCTCTGGTATGACGAGATTAACGACGTTAATCCAGCCAATTACAATGACCCATTAGATTATTTTGCTATCTTAAAAACCAATGCCGTTACGGCATCGGGTAAAGATAAAGACGAATTTCATTTCACACGTGATACCACAGAATATGAGCAAGCCACACAGACCGGTATCTCAGTGTCTTATGGTATTGACTGGGAGTTGGTCAGCGCAGCACCACCACGAGAGCTCTATATCCGCTTTATCCAACCGGGGTCTCCTGCAGACGAGCCATCATTAAACCTCCGTCGCGGTACAAAAATTATCGCCATCGATGGTGTTGATGTCGAGTCTGGCGATGACGTGAATACTCTAAATGCTGGATTATTCCCGTCTGAGAATGGTGAAACGCATACCTTTACCGTACAGGATGTCGGCTCAACCGATCAACGAGATGTGGTGCTATCAGCGACAGAGGTAGTTGAAGATCCAGTCCCGTATGCTCAGATTATCAATACCGCAACTGGTCGAGTCGGTTACATGATGTTTAATACCTTCGGTACCTTTTTGGCCGAGGATGAGCTAGTTACTGCCATGACGGATTTCCGTAATAACAACGTGACCGATTTAGTGGTTGATTTACGTTATAATGGCGGTGGATTTCTTTACATTGCCAGTCAGCTTGCTTACATGATTGCTGGTAACAGCGCTACCTCAGGTAAGACCTTCGAAACATTACGTTTCAATGACAAGCACCCAACGATCAATCCAGTGACTGGCAATACGATTAACCCAACACCTTTCTACAACACCACCAGTCAGTATTCTGAGCAGTTTGGTTCGGGTGTTAACCTCCCGCAGTTGAGCTTAAGTCGCGTCTACATTCTGACCACAGATGGCACCTGCTCAGCAAGTGAGGCTCTGATCAACGGCCTGCGTGGTATTGATATTCAGGTAGTGCTCATCGGTTCGACAACCTGTGGCAAGCCTTATGGTTTTTATGCCACTGATAACTGTGGTACCACCTACTTCACCATTCAGTTCGATGGCATTAATGATAAGGGTGAAGGCGGTTATGCCGATGGCTTTACGCCCATGAACGATCCATTTGGTGCGGGTATTCTTCAAAGCGGCTGTTATGTCGAGGATGATTTAACTAGCATACTTGGCGAAGAATCTGAGCCGATGCTAGCTGCGGCACTGAATTATCGCACTACCAGTTCATGTCCAACCATTATGAAATCAGGATTACAGTCATTGCAGACGCTATTGCCCAGATACGAAGGTCTGGGCGGTGCTCAGCGACTGATTCGTGAGCAAAAACTGCTTGATGATCCGTTTAAGAAAAATCAGTAAATGGCTACACCGGGTGCTCCTTGTGGCACTCGGTCTTATCACCTGGGGTTGTCAGACAACGCCATATGCTGGCTCACGCTCAGCCTCGATTGCTGTCCATTCACAAGAATCTCTGGTTGAACTTCGCCAAGCGGTCAAAGAGTTACTCAATGGGCGTGAAGTGCTTGTCTCAGCCTCGGCGTTTACCAAGAGCAATCGTCTGATCATTCAACGTAAAGCCATTAAAGGCCCCGGAGGCAGGATCATTGATACACGGGTCGATGAGGAACCCCTGATTTTCGAGCTGTTTGCTGCTGATGGACAATGCTATGTCATGCGCAAGGACACTGAGCAAATAAAACCACTGGCACGCGCCAATTGCCAAACCTAGTCGGTTACAAGCGGTTAACATGTAGTTGCTACAAAACTACCTTTTACTGGGTGGACAAGGCTGTCACGAAGCGACGAAATTCCACACATAAGCGTGACAAAGAATGGCGCAACACATGATCATCAGCCAATAGCAATAACTCCTTCTGGTGGCGTTGGGCGAATCGAATGGCATTATCAACTGGAACAATCTCATCGTCCCAACCATGAATGATCAATGTCGGACGATCGGCAGGGTTCACATCGGTGGCATCATAGCCGGGCATGTACACTGCTGGCGCCATTAAAAATAGTGCCTCAACATGGTCATTATCACAGGCCCGCAGTGACACATAGGCCCCCATGCTTGACCCCACCAATAGCAGGGGTTCATGACTTTGCGCGATAATTTGGCTGAGTTTATCAGCGCGGACTTCGGGATCGTCTATGCCACGATAATCGATGCTTTCAGAGGACAGGCCAAGCTCATCACATATGGCTCTCAAAGCATTGATTTTAACCCCTGATGGACCGCTTTCCTTACCGTGACTAAAAATAACTTTGATGGACATCAGAACCCCTTGGTGATTCGATCACATAACATGCAATTCAGGTATAATACCGCAAAATAATAATACTCTCTGGAGAAAATTCGATGAATAAGCCGCTAATAAATATCCTGTTGATGGCCAGTTCCACGGCCCTAATTTTGGGTTGTGGTGCGGAGCAACCTCCTGCTGCAGAAGCAGAGCCAGTGCCTGAAACGGCTGCTGAATTCGTTGTACGAGCTGAATCCGAAATGCTCGAGGCCGCTATAAAATATGAACGCGCAGCATGGGTTAATGCCAACTTCATTACTTATGATACCGATTTGATTGCCTCTGAAGCCAGCGAAGCCTATACCGTTACCGGTGTCAGAGTGGCCAATGAAAGTAAACAGTTTACTAATGTCGATGATCCGGAAATTACGCGCAAATTAAATATGATCCGCAGCACATTGGTGTTACCTGCCCCTTCGGATCCGGCCAAGGCAAGAGAGCTAAGTCAACTGGCTACCGAGTTAAATTCCATGTACGGCAAAGGCAAGTATTGTGATGCAGCTGACCAATGCAAATCACTTGGTGAGCTGAGTCAGGTACTTGCGACCTCTCGTCAACCGGATGAATTACTCGAGGCATGGAATGGTTGGCGTACCATTTCGGTGGATATGAAGCCAAAGTTTGCCCGTCTGGTCGCGATTGCCAATGAGGGTGCTCGCGAGCTGGGGTATAAAGACCTTGGTGCCATGTGGCGTTCCAAATATGACATGCCCGCAGATGACTTTGCTACAGAGCTCGATCGCCTCTGGGATCAGGTCAAACCACTCTATACAGCCTTACAGTGCAAGGTGCGCGCAGATCTCGCCGCCCACTACGGCGAGGATGTGGTTGATGTGAGTAAACCCATACCGGCACATCTGCTGGGTAATATGTGGTCGCAGGGTTGGGGCAATATTTATCCGCTTGTGGCACCAGAAAATGCCGATCAGGGCTTTGATCTGACTGAGCTCATCAATAGCCAGGGAATGACTGAGCTGGACATGGTCAAAACAGCGGAAACCTTCTTCACCTCTCTGGGACTGGAAGCACTACCGGAAACCTTTTGGGAGCGATCACTATTCGTCAAACCACAGGATCGCGAGGTGGTCTGCCATGCCAGCGCCTGGGATATCGACTGGAAAGAAGATCTGCGCATTAAAATGTGCATCAAGAAAGATGCCGAGGACTTTCAAACCATCCATCATGAACTGGGTCACAACTACTATCAGCGAGCCTACAATCAGCAATCATTTTTGTATGCAAACTCAGCTAATGATGGTTTCCATGAGGCGCTAGGTGATACCGTGGCTCTGTCTGTAACACCAGAATATCTGCAGCAAATCGGTTTATTGGATGAAATTCCTGAGACTGGCTCCGATATTGGACTGTTACTCAATATGGCATTAGAAAAAATTGCCTTCATCCCATTTGGTCTTATGGTTGATCAATGGCGTTGGAAAGTGTTCAGTGGCGAAGTGACACCAGATCAGTACAATGATGCCTGGTGGGAATTACGTGAAAAATATCAGGGGGTTATGGCACCAAGTGAGCGTACCAATGATATGTTTGATCCCGGTGCGAAATATCACGTGCCCGGCAATGTCCCTTATACCCGCTACTTTTTAGCACACATATTGCAATTCCAAATGCATCGTGCGCTATGTGATAAGGCTGGAAATACCGACCCACTTCACCGCTGCACTATCTATAACAATCAGGACGCTGGCAAAGCACTGAACGACATGATGGTCATGGGATCATCAAAGCCATGGCAGGATGCACTAGAGGCATTAACAGGACAGCGTGACATGGATGCCACGGCAATCATCGACTACTTCGCGCCTCTGAAGACTTGGCTAGATGAACAAAATGCTGGCCGCCAGTGCGGCTGGTAGTTCATGCTTGATACCAGCAGTGAGCAATTCTTAAAACTGGATCGTCACGATTTAAAACGTGATGATCCTGATTGGATTGCAGCCTGTCTAGCTGAGCCAACCACTAAGGTCATTGCATCCTGGCGTTACCGTTTTCCGGTCTCTGACGGCTTCGTTAGTCCAATGAGCGTTGCTGAAATCTCAGCACTCACTGATGCCGCTGTTGAGTATTATTTCCTCGGTCAGGAGTCATCTTCCGGAAGCTATTTCTTTGCTGCTCAAATAGCAGAACCGAGTCAACCACTGGATGATTGGTTGTCTATCCGTCATCTGCAGAACAATGAACCCTTAACTGAGATTCTGTTATTCGCACAGGGGTTGCTCAACTGGCATCGTGACTGTTCATTTTGTGAGACCTGTGCTTCGCCATTACAAGTGGCTAGCGGCGGAGCTAAGAAGTTATGTGCCAGTCCAGACTGTAGCAAGGAGGTATTTCCACGCATCAATCCGGCGATAATCGTGCTGCTGTTGCATCAAGACCGCTGCCTGCTGGCGAACTCAAAAAGGTTTCAGGGTGACATTCCGATGTATTCATGCATTGCGGGGTTCAGTGAAACGGGAGAAACGTTTGAGCAAACACTGCATCGCGAAGTTTATGAAGAGGTTGGCCTACAGGTGACTGAAACGCGATATCTGTGTAATCAGCCATGGCCATTCCCCAGCTCTTTTATGGTTGGTTTTCATGCCTTTACCCAAGATACCAAGGTCACCTACCATGATGGTGAGATTAATGATGCCCGTTGGTTCAATCGGGCCGAGTTAAAACAGGCTGTTGAGGCTGGCATTATTCAATTATCATCACAGAAATCCATCTCATTCACACTTCTGGCTGATTGGTATAATTCCGGTACTGATCATAGGCTCGAGCAAATACAGAGGCTGTAACTTTTTGCTATCTCGCGAGTCTATTCTATTGAGAAGTAACTATTGTTGTAATGATTAATGACCACTGACAAAGCAGACAAAATAATCGCCTGTATTGCCGCAATACCCTCGGGCATGGTGGCATCCTATGGTCAAATAGCAGAGCTTGCCGGGATTGCTCGCGGTCATCGTGTGGTGGCCAAGTTTCTCAAGCAGGATAATTCAGTTGATGATTTACCATGGCATCGCGTGATCCGTGCTGATGGCAAGCTTGGTTTCCCGGTAGGCAGCCGGATGTTCTTGCAACAAATGACACAACTTAAAGTAGAGGGCGTTGTGGCGAAAAATAATCGAATAGATATGAAGCGCTATGCCTGGCAACCCACATTAGATTTTATTTTATTTCACCCCGACTTATGAATGAATCAAAAACAACCTATGACCTGAAATTCTGGCTGACACTGATTGCCCAGATTGTATTTTTCATGCTGCTATTCCTCGCCTTAAGTGAATGGCGTGCCTCGGATATGCGCGAAACCGGCGCCCAAGTTAAGGTTCTCAGCAGCCCGACGCTTGATGGCAAAATCGCCACCTTCCCTGCCGCTGAGACGAATAAACAAACCCTGATATACTTTTTTGCCCCCTGGTGCACCATCTGTCATCTGAGCATCGAGAACCTGAATGATGTTCAGGCACAATTTGAGGACGAGGTGAACATCATTACAGTGGCTTTAGATTATCAGTCTGTTGATGAAGTGTCAGAGTTCATCGCCGAAAAGACGCTCGACTATCCTGTGTTACTGGGTGATGCACGTTGGTCTCAGGAGTACAAAATCACCGCCTTCCCCAGCTATTACATTGTTGATGCTGAGGGGACGGTGTTATCTCGTAGTCTAGGTTATAGCTCGACGGCCGGCATGCTATCTAGGCTAGCCTGGGTTGATATAGATTAGCGCACTCGGACAGAACGGGTTCTGACTTACTGACGTTTGATGACCTATGAGGTATGATAAATTCATATATGACATACATAGAAAAATAACAAATACACACTAACTGGGCGTTAACAATGATTTCTCCACGACTCGCCAACATGGCTTTATTTCTGGCACCACTGATTTCACTGGGAGTAACCTTCTGGTTAATGGATGCCGGCTGGCCACCAGAGCGAGCCATGACATTAGGTATTACCCTTCTAACCGCGAGTTGGTGGATATTTGAGCCAATCCCCATTCCTGTGACATCATTTATTCCAATTGCGTCCTTTCCGCTACTGGGCATATTAACTGCTAATGAGGTGGGACAATCCTATGGCAGCCCGCTGATACTGCTATTGTTGGGCGGATTTATTTTATCCACTGCACTGGCAAAGAATAATGCGCATAAACGCATCGCCATTGCGATGGTTCGGGCATTTGGTCAAGGCTCAAAGCGTGGTTTAGTATTTGGTTTTATGGTGGCCTCAGCCTTCCTGAGTATGTGGATCTCCAATACGGCCACTACCTTGATGTTGCTTCCGGTCGCACTCGCTGTACTTGATAGTGCTGAAGACAAGAAACTTGCCATTCCGCTGTTGCTTGGCATCGCTTATGCTGCGAGCGTCGGTGGCATTGGCACACCGATTGGTACCCCACCAAACTTGATCTTTATGAAAGTCTACGGTGATTTAATTGGTGAGACTCCTACCTTTACCCAATGGATGAAATGGGCTGTGCCGGTTGTGATCATATTTGTCCCCATCATCGCACTATGGCTTACACGAAACCTCAAGGGCAAGGGTGAATTTCAGTTACCAGAACTCAAGGCATGGTCAGCCGCCGAGATACGCGTTGTAGCGGTATTCTTTGTCACCGCATTACTCTGGATCACCCGTAAAGAGCCATTTGGTGGCTGGGGGGGCTTATTGGGCTTACCCAATGCCGCTGACGGCTCAATTGCATTACTGGCTGTTGTGTCATTATTTATTGTGCCGGATG
>CAZLIR010000059.1:0-10847 GCA_964559635.1 uncultured Enterobacterales bacterium | reverse complement strand
ACTAGTCATTATGGCCTAATCTGGCCAGTGTTTGTACTGCTGAACCCGACTTATTATAAAATAGTAAGCTCTTTAATCGCGTCCTTGTTTGTCCCAGTTCAACCTCGATCATTGCCGCAAAGTAACTGGATGTGAAATCGACTGACACGCCCTTTATCAACTGCGAATCAGCCGGAACCAGAGGATCGTAATCTTCTGACTCAAAGCCTCCCGCGGGTCTGGATGAGATAATTGAACGTGCAGTATCCAATGTCATGTTCTCATACAGGGCAGCGAGCAGTTCTGCTCGCTCAACCGGAATTGTGTTCACGTTGATCACCAAATCTTCGTTGTCGGGGATCACACAAACATAGGGTGCTAGCACATCGATAAGATCCGGTGTAAACCCACTCACTGTCCGCAGTTCACTGACCGAAACTATTTTCTGATTTGCAGCACGATAGGGCTGTACGAAGCCCATATAATCCTGATCTTCGGCGCCCTCAAATCCGGCTGGTACAGAGTCCGTATCGATCCAATCACGTAAACGCGCGGCGAGTAATTCCGGCTGTATGGCGCCTATCTCGGCATCGGTTGATTGCTGGGCGATAAATCGTAATAGATTCTGGAATACCATCTGGCCGGGTAATGCTTTGTTATTATCGACCGCAACACCTTGTGACTGATCCTCGCCGATCGGATTACTGGCAGAGCGGGCGCCCATCATATTGATATTAAAGCAACCGCGTAAATCGGTCAGGGAAGCGGTCAGTTGACCACCGTCAATGGGAAAAACCACCGTTTGCGATGCCCACAGCTGACCCAAGTGTACGGTATCTTCGTTCTTCAGCGCCTCATCGAGGGCCATTCTCGCTAATGTCTCGGCACCAACGGCATAGCCCCAGGCATTATCGGATAATGTCACGTTCTGGGTGCGCTGGCTGTAGATGCCACGCATGGTGATCAATTGGGTGGCAATAATGGTCGCAAGCGCAATAATGACCAACACCATAATCAGTGCAACTCCGCGATTATGTATGCCTTGCGTCACATGCATCACGGCGTCACCCGGGTAATATCACTAACGGAATAGGGTATAAAGAAATAGCGCTCCAGCTCACCAAATAATTTTGAGGTTATCTGAATGCGCACTGCAACCGGCATCTTATCCTGCATTTCAACAAACTGACCCCAGCCATCTGACCACTGTTTTGTCGGTGATTGAAATTGCACTATTACCGACTCAATATCTGCGGCAAGCATGCGATCAACTTCTAGAGTATTGGGAGCCATATCCAGAAAAACACGATGTTTACGATAAATCTTTTCATCTTCCAAGCGATACTCAACATGCTGCATGTGACTGCGCGGGAAGCCGGCGGGATTGCGCCAGTTGGTGCGATTAAATGCCATCTTGAAGCCCTGACCAGAGACATCCGACTCGCCATATAATAACGGCTCAAGGTCACCCAGATCATTACGGCTGGGACGTTTGGATATATAAGCGAAGTCCTGACTAATGTTAAAAAACAAGCGCTGTAATTCCGCCAGATGAGACAGGCGCTCTTCGGACTGTTTCTGACTGCGCATGCCACTATCCAACACTGTGTAGGCAGCAACACTGAGCATGCCAAAGATAGCCACCGCCACCAGCACTTCGATCAATGTAAAACCACGTTGACCGTTCACTGTATCCTCCCAAAAAACCAGTCGCGTTGACTAAGAATTTCACCATCAGGATCATCGCTGACTTCAACGATCAGACGGCGAATATCTTTACGAGCAGTCACAGTGACCCGACTGGTGATGTACCAGGTTCTGCCGGCCATATCGGTTTCTGCGCGTTGCACCCCGACACTGGGCCAATCCGAGCGTTGCCGACTGACTTCGAGATAGTTGGAGGCAACCCAATGGGCTATGGTCTGCTTTTCCATATGATTAACACTACGGCTGGTGGTACCCACCGTATCCAGTATTGCAATGGCTGTTATTGAGAAAAAAGCCAGAGCAACCAATATCTCGAGTAATGTGGTCCCGACCTGTTTATTGCTTGGCATGCTGCGGTTGGTTGTCATGGCTCAAGCTCCAAATCGAACTCGAGTTCCCAGGGGCTGTTTAGCGGTTCGTAAATCGGGCCATGCAAGACAATGGCGCCATCTTTACGCGTACTTATTTGCATGAACGTCGGGTCACCATCATCCCAACCCAACCTTAATTTAAATGGTGTTACTTCGGCTGAGGACAACATCATGATTTGTGGTAGCAGCTTCTGATCATCCGCCTTATCATCTTCATCATCTTCACCATCGTTGATATTTTCATCACGAAGTAGCCGATTATCTTCCGGCTCCTCGTTATATAAACCGGAAACCTGTATGCGACTGTACACGCCCTCTGGCATGATCCGACTGGCAAAACGACGCGCCCCTTGGGTATCGACCAACTGCCATTGATCCTCGTCATCCAGTTCAAGAAAATGATAGCCATCATCCACTAGCACCAAACCCAACTCCCGATTACTAATCACGGCCTGATCAACCGCTAATTTCAACAGGGCAGTCATACGCTGTGCTTCGAGTTTTAAATTATCAAGACGGCGATCGGTGATCGCGATGGTCACTGCAGCAACCAACACGCCGATGATGACCAGCACGATAATCAATTCCAGTAGGGAGAATCCTCGAGCGCGTGCTGGTGAATGGTTCATTACTTGTTGATGTCGTTTAGATTCCAGTTGCCAATATCAGCATTCATTCCCTCGCCCCCAATCTCACCATCAGCACCAAGACTGAATAGATCATAAGGACCATTGGAACCGGGGCTGATGTACTGATAGTCGTTACCCCATGGATCCTGTTGTAAACGGTTAATGTAGCCGCGCGGTTTGAAGTGTTTAGGGATCGGCGGAATGTCTGATTTTTCAACCAAAGCCTGCAATCCCTGATCAGTCGTTGGATAGTTGAAGTTATCGTTGTTGTAGCGCTCCAAGGCGTCTTCAAGGGCATTGATATCAACCTGTAAACGCGTCAAGCGGGCGCGATCTGTCTCGCCAAAAAGGTTAGGCGCAATGGTGGCCACCAAAATGCCAATTATCACAACCACCACCATGATCTCCAGCAATGAGAAGCCTTGTTGGCGGTTTGGACGATGATTCATGTTATATCTCCTGTTATGTTTCCTTGATAGCGAACTACACGCCCACTAGCTGATTGAGTTGGAAGATCGGTAGTAAGATCGCCAACACAATCAATAAAACTAAGATGCCCATCACCAGAATCATCAATGGCTCAAACAAACCAAGACTTACGGTGACGAGTGTTTCAAAATCCTGATCCTGATGATCAGCGGTACGCTCCAGCATCTGCTCCAACTCACCCGAATTTTCACCACTGGCTATCATATGCAGCATCATCGGCGGAAAATAACCTGATTCGGCAAGCGAGCGATTCAGACTGCCGCCCTCACGAACCCGAACAGCGGCTTCAGCAATTTTTTCTTTGATCACTTCGTTCGAGACCAGATCGGCTGAAATGCGCATGCCTTCCAGCAAAGGCACACCACTGGCCACCATGATAGATAAGGTGCGGGCAAAGCGCGACGAGCTAAGACCAATAATGACCTTAGCAAAGATCGGCAAGTGCAATTGGGTCTTGTGCCACATCACGCGGTAGGCTTTGACCTTGATGAGGCTCTTGAACAATCCATATATGGCAATGAAAACGATCAACAGTAGCAGGCCCCAACTCTGAATGAATTCACTCAGGGCAATAATGATTTTTGTCAGCACCGGCAATTCAGCATTCAGGTTTGTGAACTGCTCAACCACCATCGGCACCACATAGGCCAATAAAAATGACACCACACCTAGGGCCACCAGAATGAGGAAGATGGGATATATCAGCGCCACAGAAATTTTTGAGCGTAGCGCCTGTTGTTTTTCCGTGTAATCGGCCAGACGGGCAAGCACCGAGCCTAGCTGGCCTGACTTTTCTCCCGCTGCGACCATTGCGCAATAGAGATAATCAAAGCTAGCCGGGAATTCACCTAACGCATCGGCTAAGGTATGGCCTTCCAACACCCGTGAGCGAATGGCTAGCATCATACTTTTGATCCAGTCACGTTCGCTTTGCTTAGAAACTGCGGATAGCGCCTCCTCTACAGGCAAGGCTGCCTCGATCAGGGTGGCGAGCTGTCGAGTGACCAAGGCCTTATCAGCAGCATTGATTTTGCGTCCTCTGCGTAACGAAAATGCTGATGATTTGCTACTGGCACTGACTTTGTTGGCAACTTGCTCAACCGCTAGCGGACTCAGTCCCATACTGCGCAGCTGAGTTCTTATTTGGCGACTGGTATCGCCTTCCAGTACCCCTTTTTGCTGCCGCCCGGCCTGATCCAGAGCCTGATATTCAAACGCTGGCAAGATTAATCCTCCCGAGTAACTCTTAGGACTTCCTCGGTGGTAGTCAGGCCAGCGAGCACTTTGGCACGACCATCAGCGCGGATACTGGTGGTTTGTTTACGGGCTAATTTTTCAATGTGTGCCTCGGTGGCACCATCATGTATCGCCTCACGAATGGCTTCATCAATGATCACCAGCTCATAGATACCGGTTCGGCCACGATAGCCCTGATAGTTACATTCTTCACAGCCCTTAGCGGCATAAATGGTCTTACCTTCACCCTCTGACAGTCCCAACAAGGCACGGTCTTGAGGCGTGATTTCCTTAGGTACTTTACAATCATGGCATAACTCGCGAACCAGACGCTGAGCCAACACACCCAACATACTGGACGATAGCAGGAACGGCTCGACACCCATGTCGTGCAGACGCGTGATCGCACCAACCGCGGTGTTTGTGTGTAATGTAGAAAGCACCAGGTGACCAGTTAAACTGGCCTGAACCGCAATCTCAGCGGTTTCGATATCGCGAATCTCGCCCACCATCACAACATCAGGATCCTGTCGCAAAATAGCCCGCAAGCCTCTGGCAAAGGTCATATCAACCTTGTTATTGACCTGGGTTTGTCCAATACCATCTAACTGGTATTCAATGGGATCTTCTACAGTGAGAATATTGCGCTGTTTCGAGTTGAGCAATGTTAAGCCGGCATAGAGCGTGGTCGTCTTACCACTACCGGTCGGACCGGTGACCATTAAGATACCGTGCGGCTTAAACAATAATTCTTTCAGTTGTTGCTCTGTGGCCTCATTCATACCGAGCTTTTCAAACTCCAGTCGACCCGCTTGTTTGTCCAGCAGACGCAACACCACGCGTTCACCAAAACTGGAAGGCATGGTTGATACCCGAACATCAACCGCACGGTTAGCGACACGTAATGCGATGCGACCATCCTGCGGAATACGTTTTTCAGCAATATCCAGTTTTGCCATGACCTTGATACGTGATACCAATAATGGCGCCAGATTACGGCTCGGATTCAGCACTTCGCGAAGCACACCATCTACCCGGAAACGAACCACCAGGTTCGCCTCAAAGGTTTCTATGTGAATATCAGAGGCATTCTCTTTAATTGCTTCGGTCAGCAGGGCGTTGATTAATCGAATGATTGGTGCATCGTCCTCAGACTCAAGCAAATCCTCGGTTTCTGGCATGTTCTCAGCAATTCGAAACAGATCAAACTCTTCCCCGATACCTTCCATCGCCTGCATGGCATCGGAAGAATCGGTGTGATAGGTCTGGGCGAGAAGTGCTTCGAAGGCCTCTTTATCCATGGATGTCAGAACAACGTCTTTATCGCTCAGGCGACTGACCTCAATCAAGCCGGCTGGCAGCGAATCAGGGTGGTAAGCAACGTGCAGCGCATCCTCGGTTTCCTGCTCGATTAACACCCCATGACGACGGGCAAACTGAAACGGTAATTGCAATTCAGGAGCCGGCTCGGGCTGAGCCTGCTCGTTATCGGTAGTGACTAAATCGGTGCCATCCGTCATGGATTAGTTATCTCCTGATCCATCCTGCTTAGATGACTTCTTCTGCATTTCTTCAAATGAAGGCGGCAGCGCCAATGATTCATCAAATTTCGGTAATACCGGCATGTTTTCATCATCAGAAATTAACTGAATGCCGCGGGTTTGACGATCAAGTTGCTGTGCTCGCATGAAGTTGTACTTTTTACCAGTCACTTCAGCTACGCTGGCTTCATCACGAACAATGGTTGGACGTATAAAGACCATCAGATTACGTTTAGACTTGGTCGTACCCTGCGATTTAAACAAATTACCCAGTAGCGGGATATCACCTAATAGCGGAATCTTTTGTGTACTTTCCTGTATGTCATCATCAATCAGACCACCAATCACAATCGTACTACCCGACTCAACCAGTACCGAGGTGTTAATGGAGCGTTTATTGATGACGATATCGGTCGAGGTGGCGCCAGCAACACTGGATACCTCTTGGGCTAATTTCAATATGACCGCATCACCTTCGTTAATCTGTGGTGTGATATCCAGTTTGACGCCCACTTCCTGACGGTCAAAGGTCTGGAACGGGTTGTTGTTGTTCGAGCTGGCCGCTGAGCCGGTGATGATCGGCACTTCCTGACCGACATGAATACTGGCTTCCTGATTATCAAGCGCCATAATACTCGGTGTTGAGAGGATATTGGTATCGGTATTAGAGCCGAGTGCCTGGACAAACATGCCCCAGTCTAAGCCACTATTGGCCACGCCAACAGCAAGCCCCTGAACGCCAGATAGTAGCTGACCCAATGCCACGCCATTATCACCATTGGTGCGGTTAGTGGTTGTCGTAGATACACCGGTATCTGGGTTCACAACGGTTGTTTGGCCGTTATCCAGACCACGGTTTTGGGCTGCGGCTCCGGCAACACTGATTACCCCGGTACCGATATTGGTGAAGTTGGTTGCACCGACTGGCGCATTACCGCCATTACCGGCAAACAGCCACTGTACACCTAATTGTTGTGCCGTACTCTCTGAGACCTCAACGATAATTGCTTCAACCAAAACCTGCGCGAGTCGAATATCTAACTGTCGGATGATTGACTCAAAGGTTTTCATCATGTCAGGTGGCGCAGTGATGATAAGCGAGTTAGTCGCTTCATGTGATTCGATATGATATTCCGTATTGCCACCCGGGCCACGAGACCGTGCTGCGGCCGCACCGGCTTGACCACCGGATGATGCACTGCTGTTACCAGCCACAATTTTGGCCTGTCCCATAAGGACATTTTTCAGTTCATCTGCTTTGGCGTATTTCAGGTAGTAGACACGACTGTTGCCACTGGACTCTTGTGGTGAATCGAGTTGCGCAATAATCGCTCGTAGACGTAAACGACTATTGGTATCACCGCTGACCAGCACACTGTTAGTTCTCTCATCAGCCAGTACCGTTGTCTCATTGGCAGCTTTTGCCTGAGCGCCGCCTCGTTTTTGTAAACTATCTAATATGCGCACGATTTCAGCCGCGTTGGCGTGCTCTAGCGGGATAATTTCCATCGCCACATCAGACTCACGGTCCACCTGGCGAATAATTTCAACCAGACGCTCGATATTGGAGGCACGATCATGAATCACGATCACATTGGATGCACCGTAAACAGCCATATGGCCGGTCTGGCGGATTAATGGTCGTAGCACCGGTGTGAGTTGCTTAGCATCGACATTGTTTACTTTAACTACGCGCGTTATGAGCAAATCACCCGGATAGCTATCGCCCTCAGCGCCGACAGGGACTGGTTCAGATTTCGCCAGGCTGTCCTGTGTTACACGAATAACCGCACCATCCTCGACCGCGGTGAGCTGATTCATTTTCAGTGCGGAGAGGAAAATCTGATAAATCTCATCTTTGGATAAATCAACATTGGCCGGCGATAAGATGGTGATCTTCTGATTATTAACCCGTGGGTCGAGTACAAAGGTTTTGCCGGTAATCCGACTCACCGCTTCAATTAAGACACGTATGTTGGCATCTTTCATATTCAGATTATCGGCCATCAGACTTGCTGATGAGAGCATCAGACCACAGTAGACCAGTATCAGGCCCTTGATCAGCTTATTGGACGATGTCATTTTTTCCATGCATATACCCATATGTGTCGTTCGTTATTATTTGTCACTGCGCAGGTGCGCTAATTTTAATTAGTACTTCTCGCTCACCACGTTTAACAGTCAGATTAATCTCCTCCGCTGTTTGCAACTGATCGAGAACCGTTAGTGCAGAAGAAGCATCGGTCATTGAGATGCCGTTGACTTCAGTTACTACATCATTTCTACGTAAACCCATTGCACCGAATAAGCGGCGATTTTTACCCGGTGCTAGTTTGAAACCCTGAAAACCCTGATCATCGCTGACCGGGGACATGCTCACCACATCGCTCAGCGCATCTGGATCATCCATGTTCTGACGCAGTTCAAGCAATTGCGCTGTGACCTGAGCATTTCTCGTAAGATCAACCACATTGCGATCAGTTTCAGGCGTCTCAGCTGGCGTCACTGGCTCACGGATTTGGGCGTTACCAGTCCGCGGTCTAAATTGCGTATTAGTTGTCGGTGTTGAACCATCAAAGTCTTCGATATACAAGGTTTCATATTTGCCATTGCGCGACATGATCACCCGGTCTGCCAATACCCGGTAAAGCTTTAAGCCAGAGGCACCCGGTAAGCTACTGCCAATACGATAGACCTCTTGTTTACGATTGTGTTCAATCATGGCGGTGGCGAAGTCTTCTTCACTCGAGTACACGCCGCGTAATTTCAGATTAAGACGCGTCACCGGCGCGCTGATTTCCTCTGGTTGCTCTTCGGTCACTGCCGCAGCAGATCCAAACAATTCAGCATCAATCACCGACTGTAAATTGAAGGATTTTGTCGTCGTTTCTTTTTTCTCTACCGTTGCTACAGCTTGGGTGGGCACTTGTGGCCAAAACGACCAGACAAAATTCACGGTTAGCCAGATACCACCGAGTAATAGGCCCCAGTTGACTAAACTAGCCAATTGACTCGATTTAGCAAATGACTTTAGCGCATTCATCCAAATAGTTCTTTTTGTTCAACTTCTTAAGCACCAAGAATAACAGATGGATAGCGATAAAACAGCTTATATGGCACAAGATTTAATAACTTTTACATCTTAAATTGCATAAAATGTGCGCTTGTCGTCAACAATTATTCAATGACCTCATTTCGGGGCTTATCTGTTCATCATTGGGCCTTTAGTCGTATACTAGATGTGCAATTACTCAAATCAATGACAAACCCATGCCTGAAATAGCACAATTCACCACTCAGAAAGCCAAAGTCCGGCTTGATATCTGGCTCTGGGCAGCGCGTTTTTTCAAGACGCGTTCGTTGTGTAAACAAGCCATCGATGGCGGCAAGGTTGAGGTTAACAGTAACAAAGGCAAGGCGGCTAAACTGATCGCTGTTGATGATGAAATCACCATCAGTCGGGGACAACAAAAAATTGTAGTCGTGGTGCAACTGCTCAGTGAAAAGCGCGGCCCGGCGAGCATCGCTACGCAACTGTATCAAGAGACCGAAGAAAGTATTGCAACTCGCGAGAAACAGGCCGAGATTCGACAGATCAATCAGGCCTCACATAATCCACCGCAGCGTCGCCCAGACAAGAAACAGCGCCGCCAGATTCATCGTTTTAAACAGCAGTATTAACTATCGCCGGTGCGGTTTCGCGGTAGTAGTAAACGCGCCTCGACGCCGCCTTCCGGACGATTCAACAGTGAAATATCCCCTTCGTGTAGCACGGCGATTCGTCGAACGATGGCCAGTCCTAAACCTGTACCCTTACCGGTGCGAGATGAGTTACCGCGCTTGAATGGCTGAAATAGCTCTTCGATTTTATCTTCGTCGATGCCATCTCCTTGGTCCAGAACCCGAACATACATATTTTCCTTGTCATAGTTCGTTGAGATGGTAATCGGCTCGCGGCCATAGCGAATGGCATTTTCAACCAAATTCATGACCAGACGCTTCATCGCCAGTGGCTTGAAGGTGTATTCGGGTAATTCTGAGAGATCCAGACGAACATCACGATCCAACCCCTCATAACTGGTGGCAATGGCCTTTGCCAGTTCATTCAGATCTTCTCGCTTGAACGACTCATCACGACCATCGCGCACAAAACCAATGAACTGATCAATGATTTCGTCCATATCTTCAGTATCTCGGATAATGCCCTCGCGCGCTTCACTCTCCGAATCAGGCAGGAATTCACAGGCTAAACGAACCCGTGTGATCGGTGTTCTCAGATCATGCGAGATACCGGCAAGTAGTAGCGTTCGGTCTTCCTCCAGTTGCTCAACATCTCGGGCCATCTGATTGAAGGCCTTGGTCACAGCACGCATTTCTCTGGTACCGACAACCTTTAAGTCGCCCGGCCGATCACCACGTCCAACCTCACGTGTTGCAAACTCCAGGCGTTTCAATGGTCGGATTATCGACTGTGCGACCCACCAACCGCCGGCCAATGAAAGAAACGTAATCGCTGCAACAAATATCAGTTGCGGTGGCGGATAGATTTCTTGTAACTCGGCGAGTGGCACACGTAACCAGAGTGTCTCAGTCGAAGGTATGCGGATCCAGGCATAGAGCGCATCAGACTCCTCTAAGCGCACTTCTGTTTTACGATTCAATGCACCGATCAGCGCCCCGGTTAGACTGTGATAATACTGCGCGGATTGCAGCTGTGCTGGCTCATTAACCGCGGCATCGACCAACCGGATCCCAACATCACGCAAATCGGAATCAATCTCGAATACTGTTTCAGGAGAGTTATTCTTATTGAGTTGCTGCTCAATCATGCGCACTTCTGAAGCGAGCAGATACATGGTCTGATCGATTTGCGGTTTAATCACATAGGTCGAAAC